>NZ_JBFUBD010000393.1:0-2446 GCF_056405935.1 Polaromonas sp. P1_E3 | reverse complement strand
GCCCATATCACCTGGTTTTTCAACCACTATGTGCGAAGCCCCGCCGACCGCGAGGACTGGCGCTTCGCACCGCTGAACGCGGCAGATGTGGACGGCGAGGCATCTGCCTGCCTGGGCCTTGCGGAATGCGACCCCCTGGTCGATGAAGGGGTGATGTACGCCGACAAATTGCGCGCGGCCGGTGTGGCGGTCGACCTGGAGATCTACCGTGGTGTCACGCACGAGTTCATCAAGATGGGACGCATCGTCCCTGAAGCGCGGCAAGCCCATGCGGACGCGGCACGCGCGCTGCGCCAGGCATTCAACCTTCCGGATCAATAAGCCATGAAACGACAGGAATTCCGTTTTTTCCATCCCTTGCGGGTTCGCTGGGCCGAGGTGGACATGCAGAAAATCGTGTTCAACGCGCATTACCTGATGTATTTCGACACGGCCATCACGGACTATTGGCGGGCGCTGGCGCTGCCGTACGAAGAGGCGATGCATAAACTGGGCGGCGATCTGTATGTCAAAAAATCCACGCTGGAATACCACGGCTCAGCACGCTTCGATGACCGGATCGATGTGGCGCTCAAGTGCACACGTATCGGCACCTCGTCGATGACGTTTACGGGCGCTGTGTTCCGGGCCGACGAATTGCTCATCACTTGCGAACTCATCTACGTGTTTGCCGATCCGCTGACGCAGACCTCCCGGCCCGTGCCCGACGCACTGCGCAATCTGCTGGCCGGCTTTGAAGCCGGTGAGGCCATGGTGGATATCCGGACGGGCGACTGGGCCACCCTGGGCAGCGACGCGGCCGGGCTCCGCACGGCCGTATTCGTGCAGGAGCAGGGCATTCCGATGGAGATGGCAAGTGACGAAGCAGACAGCTCGGCCGTGCACGCCGTTGCCTACAACAGGCTGGGGCAGGGCATCGCGACGGGGCGGCTGGTGCGCCACGCCGACGGCATCGCAAAGATCGGCCGTATGGCGGTGCACCGGGTGCTGCGCGGAGGCCACCTCGGCCAGGCTCTTTTGGATGCACTGGCTGCTACGGCCCGTGATCGCGGAGACCGGGCGGTCATGCTGCATGCGCAGCGCAGTGCCGAAGGCTTTTACCGGCGCCTGGGCTTTGAGGCAAGAGGCGAGCCTTTCGAAGAAGCCGGTATAGCCCACATTGAGATGGTCAGGGCGCCCTGAGACTGCGACGGCGCACGCTCTTGACTGTGGTCAGGCCGCAAAGGCGACAATCATGGCTTCGCCGGCAAGGTGCCGCGCGTCCAGCCGGTTTCCAAGACTGAGAAAGCTGATCGATTTTCATGGCCAAGAAAAAGAACCGCCCCGACAGGCAGGGGCATTCCACCGCCGCCGATGCGGCAGCCGGGCAGTCCGCCGATTCGTTCGGTCCAGGCTCCACGGAAGCTTTGCCTGCTGAAGTGTCCACGGGTGGCTGGCTCACCGTGCTTTTCGCTTTCATGATGTTTTTGACGCCGGCCATTGGCGTGCCCCATGAAGAAATGCTGCAGGACACACTGAAGTCCGTCGTGGTGGCGTTCTCGGCGATCGTCGCAGGCCTGATTTTCTTCTGGCAGCAACGCCACCGGAGGGAGCCCCTGCGCTGGCATGCGCTCATGTGGCTGCCACTGGCCCTGATGTTTTACGCCATGGCAAGCATGCTGTGGTCGCATGCCTATCTCGGTGGCGTGGAAGCGATCAGGTGGTTTGTCTTCAGCCTGCTGCTGTGGCTGGGGCTCAATATCCTGTCAAGAGACCGGTTGTCCAACCTGGCTTTGGGGATTCATGCGGGAGCCCTTATTGCTTCGCTTTGGACGGCACTTCAGTTCTGGTTCGACTTCAGTTATTTTCCGCAGGGTCCCAACCCGGCATCCACTTTTGTCAATCGCAACTTTTTTGCGGAGTTGGTGGTATGCACCATTCCTTTTTCCTTTTACCTGTTGATGCGGGCACGGGACTCGCTGCAAATATCCCTGCTGTGCCTGACCAACGGTTTTGTCATCGTGGCGCTGATGATGACGGGAACGCGCGGCGCCCTGATAGCGCTATGGCTGCTGCTCATCTTCCTGTTGCCTCTTGTCGCCGTGCTCTACCGGCGGCAACTGGCGATTTCAGGGTGGAACCTTCGCCAGAAGTGGCTGGCATGCGGGCTTCTCGCGGCTACCGTCCTTGCTTTGGGTTCGGTGCCCACCGGAAATCCCAAACTGGTGGTAGAAGCCCGGGGTCACACGGCTTTCGAGCGGGCCTTGAAGCGGACGGCAACGATTTCCGCCGATGACAATTCATTGGGCGTGCGCTTGGTGATGTGGAAGGCGACGTCCCGGATCATCCAGGCCCATCCGCTCAAAGGCATTGGTGCCGGCGCCTGGGAAGTGGACATCCCGCTGTACCAGGTTGACGGCACGCAACTCGAAACCGACTACTACGTTCACAACGAGTTCCTTCAACT
>NZ_JBFUBD010000392.1:0-2453 GCF_056405935.1 Polaromonas sp. P1_E3 | reverse complement strand
TCGTAGTACACGCCCACGCCCAGGTTGACCTTGGCAGGGTTGACGTCGGCGTTGAACTGTTCGTTGAGGCCCAGGATGGGGTCACGCGGGGCCATTTCGACAGCGGTAAACAAAGACATGAAATATCCTCAGAAGGTAAAAAGGAACAAGGAAAAAAGCTTTTGCCGCCTGGTTCTGGCGGAATTAGGTCATAACGTGGCCGCAAAAAAGGCTGCAAATCCTCAATGAGGCATAAACGCCATGCAAAGGCACGGGGTTGCAATTTCCATTTTCGGCCGAATGTCGTATTCTGTTTAGTTGCCCTGAATTTTAACGGGGCTTCATCGAGGTTTTATGCCAGAAGCTATGGAAGTCATAACTGATCCAGTCAACACCGACCCTGCTGTGGGCCAGTTCATCCGTTTTCCGGATTCGCCGTTCGAGCTGTTTCAACCCTACCCGCCAGCAGGCGACCAGCCGACGGCGATTGACCAGCTGGTTGAAGGCATCAACGATGGCGAGGTGTTCCAGACCCTGCTGGGCGTCACCGGCTCCGGCAAGACCTTCACCATGGCCAATGTGATTGCCCGCCTGGGCCGTCCAGCCATTGTTTTTGCCCCCAACAAGACGCTGGCGGCGCAGCTTTACAGCGAGTTCCGGGAGTTCTTCCCCAAAAACGCGGTCGAATATTTTGTCAGCTACTACGACTACTACCAGCCTGAAGCCTATGTGCCGCAGCGCGACCTTTTCATTGAAAAGGACTCGGCGATTAACGAGCACATCGAGCAGATGCGCCTGTCGGCCACCAAGAGCGTGCTGGAGCGGCGCGACACCATCATCGTGGGCACGGTCAGCGCGATTTACGGCATAGGCGCGCCCGAGGATTACACACAGATGCGGTTTATCGCACGTATCGGCGACAAGATGGGCCAGCGTGACGTGATTGCGCGGCTGATCCGCATGCAGTACACCCGCAATGATCAGGATTTCGCCCGCGGCACGTTCAGGGTGCGCGGCGACGTGATCGACGTTTTCCCGGCTGAGCATTCCGAGCTGGCGATACGCATCGAGCTGTTCGACGACGAGATTGAGTCGCTGCAGCTGTTTGACCCGTTGACGGGCCGCATCCGCCAGAAGATACCGCGCTTCGTGGYGTACCCCAAGAGCCACTATGTCACGCCGCGCGACAAGGTCATGACGGCAGTGGAAACCATCAAGCTGGAGCTGTCCGAGCGGGTGGCGCAGTTCGTCGCCGAAGGCAAGCTGGTCGAAGCCCAGCGGATCGAGCAGCGCACCCGGTTCGACCTGGAGATGCTCAGCGAAATCGGCCACTGCAAGGGCATTGAGAACTACACCCGTCACCTGAGCGGCTCGCCACCGGGCTCTCCGCCCTCGACGCTGTGCGACTACCTGCCCAAGGACGCAGTGATGTTTCTGGACGAAAGCCACGTGATGATTGGCCAGCTCAACGCCATGTACAACGGCGACCGCGCGCGCAAGACCACGCTGGTGGAATACGGCTTCAGGCTGCCGAGCGCGCTGGACAACCGGCCGCTGAAGTTCGAAGAGTTCGAATCCAAGATGCGCCAGGCAGTTTTTGTCTCGGCCACGCCGGCCAACTATGAGAAAGAGCACTCCGGCAAAGTAGTGGAGCAGGTCGTCAGGCCTACCGGGCTGGTGGATCCACAGGTGGAAGTGCGGCCAGCCACACACCAGGTTGACGACGTGCTGCAGGAAATCCGCATCCGGGTCGAGAAGAACGAGCGGGTGCTGATCACCACCCTGACCAAGCGCATGGCCGAGCAGCTGACCGATTACCTGAGCGACAACGGCGTGAAGGTCCGCTACCTGCACAGTGATGTGGATACTGTGGAACGCGTGGAAATCCTGCGCGACCTGCGGTTGGGCGCCTTTGACGTGCTGGTGGGTATCAATTTGCTGCGTGAAGGGCTGGACATTCCGGAGGTGTCGCTGGTGGCCATCCTGGACGCCGACAAGGAGGGCTTTTTGCGTGCTGAGCGCAGCCTGATCCAGACCATTGGCCGGGCGGCCCGGAACCTGAACGGACGCGCCATTTTGTATGCCGACCGCATCACCGATTCCATGAAAAAGGCCATGGACGAGACAGAGCGGCGGCGCAACAAGCAGATTGCCTTCAACCTGGAAAACGGCATCACGCCGCGCAGCGTGGTTAAACGCATCCGCGACCTGATTGACGGTGTCTACAGTGAGAAATCCGGGAAGGAAGCCGAAAAGATCGAGATGCAAAAAGCGCTGGTGGAGGACATGAGCGAAAAAGACATCGCCCGCGAAATCAAGCGCCTGGAAAAGCAGATGATCGAACACGCGAAAAACCTGGAGTTCGAAAAAGCCGCACGGGTGCGGGATCAGCTCCATATTCTCAAGGAACAGGCTTTTGGTGCACCTGGCACCGATAACGTCGTGCCGATCAGTGCTGCGGGCCAAGCCCGAGC
>NZ_JBFUBD010000391.1:0-2454 GCF_056405935.1 Polaromonas sp. P1_E3 | reverse complement strand
CGAATGCGTTGGGCGAAGAATTTTTTGTGCTCAGCGGCGTATTTGCCGACGAGCACGGCGCGTACGGCCCCGCTACCTATGTGCGCAATCCGCCGGGCTCCAGCCACAGGCCCTTCAGCGACGAGGGTTGCACCATTTTTGTCAAGCTGCGGCAGATGAACGCACTCGAACAGCGCCGCGTTGTCATCCGTGCAGCAGACAGGCCCTGGGTGGATGCACGAATCGCCCGGCATCGGCGTGCATTGCTGTACGAGGGGCCCAGGGAAACCGTATTCCTCGAACGGCTGGAACCGGGGTGTACCATGGCCGCGCAGCACGCGCTTGGCGGCCAGGAAATGCTGGTCGTCGAGGGATCGGTCCGTGTCGAAGCCGGTGACGGCACGAACGCACGCGCTGCGGGTGCGCAGGAGCTTGGCCCTATGTGCTGGCTGCGCAATCCACACACCCGGCAGCCTGCCTTGGCCAGTTCTGAAGGTGCCTTGTTGTGGATCAAACGTGGCCAGGTGGTACCGATGGTTTGACGGTGCGGCAGGCCGCCGCGAATGGAGCACTATGCAGGTCTTACGTGAGCTTGCCCTTTTCGAGCCTTTCAGCCGCCTGAGTGCTGACGGCCGTAGCCTGTTGACGCAGGGTGCGGTTCCGATGAATGCGCTGGCAGGGGCCGGCATCATTCACAAGGGCCAGCCTGCCTCCGGTGCCTATGTGGTGCTGTCAGGCCGGTTGCGTGTATACACCATCACGCCTGCCGGTACCGAGGCGACGCTCTATCTGGTGGAGCCCGGCGAGACCTGCGTGCTTTCGCTCAACTGCCTGTTCAACGATCTTCTGTATCCCGCCTGGGTTCAGGCCGACAAGGCGACGCGTGTCGCCGTCATCCCCGGCCCGTTGTACCGGCAGCTCTTCAAGCAGGAAGTTTGCATCCAGGACCTGACGCTGCATGCGCTCTCGACACTCGTTTTCAGGTTGATGGCAGAACTCGATGCCGTTCATTCATTCAACCACCGGCAACGGCTTGTTCATTTTGTGTTGCTGCACGCCTCGTCCGATGGGGTGCTGAAAACAACGCAGCAGCAGCTGGCCGGGCATCTGGGTACGTCGCGTGAAGTGGTGGCGCGGCTGATGCAGGGGCTGGTCGCCGAAGGTTTTCTGAAAAGCCAGCGTGGCCAGATCATCATCAAAGACCTGTTCGGTTTGCGCCGCCTGCAAAGCCTGCCAGAGTCCGGCGCCTGACAGGTTTCTCACTTCCTGCCGGTGATGGCTTTCCAGTGCTGCGGCTCGACGGGCGTGATGGACAGGCGGTTGCCCTTGCGCAGCACCTGCAGATCTGCAAGTTCTGGCCGTGCACGCAGGCCGGGCAGGGTGATGTTGGGTATCTTGCGCAACACCTGCACATCCACCAGCATCCAACGAGGTTCTTCAGGTTTTGACTTGGGGTCGTAGTAGGGCGACTTCGGATCAAACTGCGTGGGATCAGGGTAGGCCGTAGACGCCACCCGGCCGATGCCGACAATGCCCGGTTCGGCACAGCTCGAGTGGTAGAACAGCACGCCATCCCCGACTTGCATCCCGTCACGCATGAAGTTGCGCGCCTGGTAGTTGCACACGCCAACCCAGGGGACGGTCGAGTTCTTCGCCGCGAGCGCGTCGTCGACCGAGCATTCTTCGGGTTCGGATTTCATGAGCCAGTAGCTTGTCATGGGATTTGATTTGTGAATGTAAAGGACCTAGCATCGAGAATGTACGATTTCCCTGGACCATTTTGACCAGCAACGATGATCGTGTCACCAAATTGACCCGTTTGTAATTGACTATTCCTCTGAAATTTCGGACGGCATGCGCAGATTGGACACAGTCATGCTGTGACTCCTTTTCTTTTTGTCCGTCGGGTTCATGCTAGCTTGCTGCGAGTTGGCATTGGGTAGCTGACCGCAGCTGCCGATGTGAATAACTGCGGTCTCCGTGTCTCCCCGCTGTGTATCCAAGAACTACCTTATCGAAACCCTGGCGATAAAGAAAGTCCCTTGCGCTTCAGCCGCAGTTAGCGCTCTACGATTTTGATTTTTGGGCCAGGGATCTCGTACGATTATTTCTAGTGGCTGTCCGCGCGAATAGATGTCAACGATATAGGTCATCGCGGTAAGAACGGTCGCATGCCCCAGTGCTCCATTGATCAATGGATTTCCCGCGGCTAGCTCTTGTGCAACCATTTGAGACGCCTCCGGATTTGCAACGCCAAAGCTTAAATCGAGCAAGGGGGCCGCAGTCGCGTAGAAACTATTGCCGCCGGCGTCTTTCCATTTGCCGTTCACAGTTTCAATAATTTGGGGGCCAGTCGCTGTATCGCAGAGTTCCGAACCAAACAATCTCTGAACGATTGATTTTTGCGACACATTTCGTTTGTGTAAGCGGAAGATCGATTGAATACAGGCAGCCCAACACCAGTTGGGACACTCC
>NZ_JBFUBD010000390.1:0-2456 GCF_056405935.1 Polaromonas sp. P1_E3 | reverse complement strand
AGGCATGGAACCGCACGCCGGGCAAGGCCGGCCCGCTGGCAGCGCTGGGCGCCGCAGTCCACACGCAAGCCAGCACCGCAGTGGCCGCTGCCGACATCGTCATCAGCATGCTCGAAAGCGGCCCGGTGGTGGAAGACGTGCTGTTCACACAAGGCGTGGCCGCCGCGATGAAGCGGGGCGCGCTTTTTCTGGACATGGCTTCCATCCAGCCCCGTGAAGCGCGCGACCATGCGGCACGCCTGGGTGCCTTGGGCATCGCCCACGTCGATGCGCCGGTCTCAGGCGGCCCGGGTGGCGCGCAAAGCGGCACGCTGGCCATCATGGCCGGCGGCAAGGCGGAAGACTTCGCCCGCGCTCTGCCCGTTCTCAGGCATTTCGGCCATGCTGTCCACGTGGGCCCGCACGGTAGCGGCCAGCTCACCAAGCTGGCCAACCAGATGATTGTGGGCATCACCATAGGCGCGGTGGCCGAGGCGCTGCTGTTCACCGCGCGCGGCGGGGCCGACATGGCCAAGGTCAAGGAAGCGATTACCGGCGGCTTTGCCGACAGCCGCGTGCTGCAACTGCACGGCCAGCGCATGCTGGAGCGCGACTTCGCGCCGCGCGCCCGCATGGACATACAACTCAAGGACATGCGCAACGCGCTGGCCACCGCGCAGGAGATCGGCTTTGAAGCGCCTGTGACGGCGCTGTTTGAAAAGCTCTATGCCCAAGGTGTTGAAAACGGCCTGACCGACCTCGATCAGTCGGCGCTGTTTGTCGAGCTGGCCAGCCGCAACGGCATGAGCTGACTTCTGCCGCCCATGCGGGCACACAGGCACCCTGCTATTTTTATAAAATGGCCCGCAAGTCAGTTCCAACAAGCGCAAGCAGCTATTAAATATATAGCAATCCTACATTATTTGCGCTGACATCGCCCATGAAAAATGCCGCTGCAGATTGCTCCGCAGCGGCATTTTTCTGGGGCGGTCACCGGGGACCGCCTCTAACGTTCAGTCACGCGCCGGCTTGGAAAACTTGCCCGACTTCTTGGCCGCATCACGGGGCACAAATACCTTGCCAGCTGGCTTGGCAAAGCCGCCGGGCTTGCGATTGGCAAAGTCAGGGCGCGGAGCAAAGCCTTCGTTGCGGGCGCCGAAGTTGCGGTCTTCACGCGGCGCGAAGCCGGTGTTGTTGCCGCCACCACCAAAGCCGCGGTCATCCTGACGGCGTGGGCCACGGTCATTGAAACCGGAACGGTCGCCATAACCACCTTGTGGTCCAGGAGCGCGCCCCTGGAAGGGAGCACGGTCGTCGCGGTCGTTGTGACGGGGTGCGCCGAAGCCGCCACCGCCAGCACCGCCGCCAAAACCACCACCGTTACCACCACCAAAGCCACCTGCCGGCTTGCGGCCGGCATAGCCGCCACGATCACCACCACCGCCGCCGAAGCTGCGGCCACCGCGGTCGCCGCGGTCACCACCGAAGTTGCCGCGTGGGCGATCGGAGGTCGGGGCAAAGCGCTGCTGCGGCTCCAGGCCGGCGATCACGCTGGGCTTGAGATTCTGCTGCATGTAGTGCTCGATGTCCTGGATCTTGCGGCGATCGCGGAATTCGGCAATCGTGATCGCCTGGCCTTCGCGACCGGCACGGCCGGTACGGCCAATGCGGTGCACGTAGTCTTCGGCTTTCATCGGCAGGCCGTAGTTGATCACGTGGGTGATCGACGGAACGTCCAGGCCGCGGGCAGCCACGTCGGTCGCGACCAGGATCTGGACGCGGCCATCGCGGAAAGCCATCAGGCGGCGGTTGCGCAGGCCCTGGYCCAGCGCGCCGTGCAGCGCCACAGCGCTGAAACCTTCCTGCACCAGGTCATTGGCCAGGCCGTCGCATTCAACCTGGGTGCAGGCAAACACGATCGACTGGTTCATGGTGGTGTCGCGCAGCGAATGGTCCAACAGCTTGCGCTTGTGGGTCATGTTGTCGGCCCACAGCAAAGACTGGGTGATCGACGCATGCTTTTCATGCGGCGAGTCGATTTCAACACGCTGCGGCTGGCGCATCACGCGCGTGGCCAACTGCATGATGCGCGGCGCAAACGTGGCGCTGAACATCATGGTCTGCTTGCGCTCGATCGTGAGCTGGTTGACTTCGGTCAGGTCATCGGCAAAGCCGAGGTCCAGCATGCGGTCGGCTTCGTCGACCACGAGGAACTGCACCTGGTCCAGCTTGATCTGCATGCTGCGCTGCAGGTCGAGCAGGCGGCCGGGGGTGGCCACCACGAGGTCGGCATTTTGCAGCTTGGCAATTTGCAGCTGGTAAGGAATACCCCCCACCACGTTGGCAATGCGCAGGCCGCGGCAATGGCGAACCAGGTCGATGGCGTCGGCGCAAACCTGTTGGGCCAATTCACGCGTCGGGCACAGGATCAGCGCGCCGGGCGTGGCTGCCTTGAAGTTGCGTGGGCTGGTCGGGTC
>NZ_JBFUBD010000389.1:0-2458 GCF_056405935.1 Polaromonas sp. P1_E3 | reverse complement strand
GCATGGAGCCTTCAGGCCGCGGACTGGAACCCCAGGTTTTAAGCACAGTCACCAGCTCGCAGCGCAGGCCCGCGGCCAGCCACTGCGATGAGGTCTTCAGAACTTCGAGGTCGATGTTATCCATGCATCAAATGCTAGCAGCCCGCCGTTATTTCCGCCTCGGCCCGGCCGCAAAGCCCTGCGGCCTCAGGCCTTGGCCAGGTTGTCATTCAGCGGCAGCGTACGCACCCGCTTGCCGGTGGCCGCAAACACCGCGTTGGCTACCGCGGGCGCCACCAGCGCCGTGGCCGGCTCGCCAATGCCGCCGGGCTTCTCGGTGCTGGGCACCAGGGTGATGTCCATCACCGGCGATTCATGCATGCGCAGCACCGGGTAGTCGCCAAAGTTGGTCTGCTGCACCCGGCCCTTGTCCAGCGTGATCTGGTTGTTCAGCGCAGCCGACAGGCCAAACACCACGCTCGACTGGATTTGCGCCTGCACCGTGTCGGGGTTGACCATGCGTCCCAGGTCAGCCACCACCGTCACCTTGTGCACCGTGATCTGGTTGTCCTTCACCGACACCTCGGCCACCTGTGCCATGTAGGTGTCGTAGCCTTCCATCAGCGCGATGCCGCGGTTGCGGCCTGCCGGCGGCGGTGTGCCCCAGCCGGCCTTGTCGGCCGCCATCTTCAGCACATTGGCAAAGCGCGGCTGCTTTTCCAGCAGAGACATCCGGTAGGCATACGGGTCTTTGCCGGCCGCCAGCGCCATCTCATCGACAAAACTCTCGTTGGCAAACGCATTGAGCGCATGGCTCACCGATCGCCAGTAGCCTGCGCGCAGCCCGGTGTCGTGAATCACCAGGTCGTACTGCGTGTTCGGGATGTCGTAAGGCACTACGCCGGCTTCGGCCATGAAAGGGTCCAGCGTGTCCTTGGGCAGGCCAAAGGCGCGCTGCGTGATGGACTGCGAGGTCACCTTGAAGTTGAAAGCCACTGGCTTGCCATCAGCCCCCAGCCCGGCCGAAAGCTGGTTCACCGCCATGGGCCGGTAGAAGTCATGCGTGGTGTCGTCCTCGCGGCTCCAGAGCAGCTTGACGGGTTTGCCCACCGCCTTGGAGATTTGCGCCGCCTGCACGATGAAGTCCAGCTCCAGCCGCCTGCCAAAGCCGCCGCCCAGAAAAGTGGTCTTCAGCGTGATGTCTTCAGGCTTGAGGCCCAGCGCCGCCGCCACACTGCCCTCCGCGCCCTGCTGGAACTGCGTGGGTCCGATCAGCAGGATTTTTCCGTTCTTGTAGTCCGCCGTGAAGTTCATCGGCTCCAGCGTGGCGTGTGCCAGCAGCGGCGACACGTACTCGGCCTTGACCGTCTTGGCTGCACCCTTCATGGCACCGGCGGCATCGCCCTTGGGCGCGATGATGGGAATCACCTTGCCGCTGTCCGCCGCCTTGCGTATGCCGTCCAGCATGCTGGCATTGCTGATGGACGCGACCGGGCCTTCGTCCCACTGCACCGTCAACGCCTGGCGCGCCTTGTAGGCATGCCAGTAGCTGTCGGCCACCACGGCCACGCCGTCCGGGATCTGCACCACGTCGATCACGCCGGGCATGGTTTTGGCCTTGCTGGCATCAAAGCTCAAGACCTTGCCGCCAATCACCGGGCATTGCTGCAGGCTGGCGTAGACCATGCCAGGCAGCTTCACGTCAATGCCGAACTCGGCCGTGCCATTGACCTTCATCGGCGTGTCCAGCCGTTTGGTGGGCTTGCCGATCACGGTGAAGTCTTTGGGGTCTTTCAGCGCCACATTCTCCGGCACCGGCAGTTTGGAAGCCGCCTCCGCCAGCGAGCCGTACGTCGCCTTCTTGCCGTTGGGGCCAATGACCATGCCGTTCTCAGCCTTCAGCGTCGATGCGTCAACATTCCATTTGGCAGCCGCCGCCGACACCAGCATCATGCGCACCTGCGCGCCCGCAATGCGCAGCTTCTCCCAGCCGTCCCGCACCGAGGTCGAACCGCCGGTGATCTGCGCGCCCAGCAAGGCATTGGTATAGACCTTGCCCGGAGGCGCAATCGCCACCTTGATCTTGCGCAAATCCACATTCAGCTCTTCGGCAATCAGCATGGGCATCGAGGTGTACACGCCCTGCCCCATCTCGGAGCGGGCCGACAGCAGCGTGATGGTGTTGTCGTCGGCAATGTGCACCCAGGCATTGGGGGTGTAGAGCGTGCCGGCGGCCTGCGCGGACGTCACGGCCAGCGGCAGGCCCAGCGTGACGCCCATCATCAACCCGCCCGTGACGGCTGATGAGGCTTTGAGGAAGGTACGGCGATCAGGGCGATCGAGGGGGACCAGTGTGTTGTCAGTCATGATCGTTCTCCTCAGGCTTTTCGCAGGGTTGAAGCAGCATCCTTGATCGCCGCCTTGATGCGCGGGTAGGTGCCGCAGCGGCAGATGTTGCCGCTCATCGCCGCGTCAATGT
>NZ_JBFUBD010000388.1:0-2467 GCF_056405935.1 Polaromonas sp. P1_E3 | reverse complement strand
ACCTTGCCGGGAACCACGTGGTATGCCAGAACCRCTTTGAGTTTCGCGGGGTCATGGGCCAGCGCGTCCATGGTTTTGGCGGGCACTTTGGCAAAAGCTTCGTTGGTCGGGGCGAATACGGTGTAAGGGCCGCCTGACTTGAGCGTATCGGACAGGCCGGCTTTGGCGACGAGGCCGTTGAGCGTGCTTAGCTGCGATTGGGCGGCAATCGTGTCGGTGACGGACACCGGGGTGGACGAGGTGGCGCAGCCGGCGAGGGCGGCAACAGCGGTGGCGAGGACCAGAAAGCGGCGGTTCAGCATGGAAGATTCTCCTGATTAATCCTGATTGAGACGAGGCCAAGGGTAGGAGAAGCGGGTGACAGATTCGTGACGGTAATTTGAAGGTTTTGTGACACATCAGAGGGGCGAGCAGGGGAAATGGCCGCCCGGAGGACTGTCATATTTGTCACATCCTTGTCACACAAGATTTCTACAGTCAATGCATGTCACCGCATGGCCCCTGCCAATCCCAACCCATTTCCCCTATTTCCAACCCAAGAGGTGTTCTGATGAATCTGACTTTCAAAGCTTCCCTGACTACCGTAGTGGGCCTTGCCCTGGCATCGTTTGCCACGCTGGCGTCCGCCCAGGACGTGACCGGTGCCGGCGCCAGCTTTCCGGCCCCGCTGTATTCCAAATGGGCGGCTGACTACAACAAGGCCACCAGCGTCAAGATCAATTACCAATCCGTCGGCTCCGGCGCCGGCCTGCGCCAGATCGAAGCCAAAACCGTCGACTTCGGCGCTTCCGATGCGCCCCTGAAGGATGAAGAACTGGCCAAAAAAGGCCTGATGCAGTTCCCCACCGTGATCGGTGGTGTCATTCCCGTGGTCAACATCAAGGGMATCGCTCCCGGCCAGCTCAAGCTGAGCGGCCAGGTCCTCGGCGACATTTACCTCGGCAAGATCACGAAGTGGACCGACCCGGCCATCAAGGCCCTGAACCCCACACTCGCGCTGCCTGACGCCGCCATCGCACCGGTCCGCCGTGCCGACGGTTCCGGCACCAGCTTCATTTTCACGAACTACCTGAGCAAGGTGAATGCCGAGTGGAAGTCCAAAGTGGGCGAAGGCACGGCAGTGAACTGGCCCGTGGGCGCCGGCGGCAAGGGCAACGAAGGCGTGGCGGCATTCGTCGGCCGCCTGCCCAACTCGATCGGCTACGTTGAATACGCCTACGTCAAGCAGAACAAGATGACCTTTGCCCAGCTGAAGAATGCCGCCGGCAACTTCGTCTCGCCTGAAGACAGCGCCTTCAAGGCGGCCGCTGCCGGTGCGGAATGGTCCAAGAGCTTCTACCAGATCCTGACCGAGCAGCCAGGCAAGGATTCATGGCCCATCACCGGCGCCACCTTCATCCTGATGCAGAAAGTCCAGGACAAGCCTGCCCAGGCCGCCGCTTCGCTCAAGTTCTTTGAGTGGGCCTACAAAAACGGCGACAAGACCGCCGACGACCTGGACTATGTGCCCATGCCCGCTGCTGTGAAAACCATCATCGAAAAAGCCTGGGGCGACATCAAGGACGCGTCGGGCAAGACGGTGGCTTACAAGTAACTCAAGCAAACACAACAAGCTGATTTCGCAGTCGTTACACACCATAGGGGTTTCTCAACGTGTCCTCTACACTTCCGGCTAGCCGGGCCGCTTTTGACCACCCGGCCAAAGCGACCGGACGCGATATGACCAATCCTCCTCCTGGCAATGCCGTGCGCAGAAGCCCCCTGGCAGACCGGCTCTTCGGCTGGGCTGCACAGGGCGCGGCCTGGCTGACGCTGGCCCTGCTGGCAGGCATCCTGGTATCCCTCGTGATCGGGGCGTGGCCCGCGATCAGTAAATACGGTCTTGGCTTCCTGACCAGCAGCGTCTGGGATCCCGTCAAGGGCGAGTACGGCGGGCTGGTGATGATTTACGGCACCATCGCAACATCGCTGATTGCGCTGCTTATCGCGGTGCCGGTCAGTTTCGGCATTGCGCTGTTCCTGACCGAGCTGTCGCCCGCATGGCTCAAAAGGCCGCTGGGCACCGCCATCGAGCTGCTCGCCGCCGTGCCGTCCATTGTTTACGGCATGTGGGGCCTGCTGGTATTCGGTCCCATCCTCGCCACCTATGTGCAGCAGCCGCTGCAAAGCCTTCTGAGCGGCGTGCCTTACCTGGGCGCGCTGGTGTCGGGGCCGCCAGTGGGCATTGGCATTCTCTCGGCCGGCATCATCCTGGCCATCATGATCATCCCCTTCATCGCTTCGGTGATGCGGGACGTGTTTGAGGTCACGCCAGTGTTGCTCAAGGAGTCGGCCTATGGGCTGGGTTCCACCACCTGGGAAGTTGTCTCCAAGGTCGTGCTGCCTTACACCAAGGCGGGCGTTGTGGGCGGCATCATGCTGGGACTCGGGCGCGCGCTGGGCGAGACCATGGCGGTCACCTTCGTCA
>NZ_JBFUBD010000387.1:0-2467 GCF_056405935.1 Polaromonas sp. P1_E3 | reverse complement strand
GATCTACGACGAGGTCTCCAACCTCGTGCAGCAAAAAATTGCCCAGGTGCCGGGTGTCGGCGATGTGGAACTTGGAGGCGGCTCGTTGCCGGCGGTGCGTGTGGAACTGCTGCCGTTTGCACTCAATCGCTACGGCGTGGCCATGGAAGACGTTCGTGCCGCCCTGCAGGCGTCCAACGCCAACCGGCCCAAGGGCGCCATCGAAGGGAACGGCCAGCGCTTTCAGATCTACTCGGGATCCAACACCGCCACCGGCGGGCTCAAGGCCGCTGACTACCGCAACCTGGTGGTGGCCTGGCGCAACAATGCCGCCATCCGGCTGCAGGACGTGGCTGAGGTGCAGGACGGCGTGGAAAACATCAACACACTCGGCCTTTTCAACGGCGAGCCGGCGGTGATTGTTCTGGTCACGCGCCAGCCCGATGCCAACGTGATTGCCACTGTCGACGGCGTGCGCGCCCTGATTCCCGAGCTGCAGGCCGCCCTGCCGCAGGACGTGCAGTTGCAGGTAGCCTCCGACAGCACCAACTCCATTCGTTCCTCGCTGCACGAGATCGAGGTGACGCTGCTGATTTCCATTGTGCTGGTGGTGCTGGTGGTCAGCGCCTTCCTGCGCAGCGCCCGTGCCACCATCATCCCGGCCGTGGCCACCGTCGTCTCCTTGCTGGGCACCTTCGGCGTGATGTACCTGCTGGGCTTTTCGCTCAACAACCTGAGCCTGATGGCGCTTACCGTGGCCACCGGTTTTGTGGTGGACGACGCCATCGTGGTGCTGGAAAACACCAGCCGGCACATCGAGGCCGGCATGGACCGCTTCAAGGCCGCGCTGCTGGGCGCGCGCGAAGTCGGCTTCACGGTGCTGTCGATCAGCCTGTCACTGGTGGCGGTGTTCATTCCGCTGCTCTTCATGGGCGGCCAGGTGGGCCGGCTGTTCCGCGAATTCGCGGTCACGCTGTCTGCTGCGGTGATGATCTCGCTGGTCATCTCGCTGACCACCACCCCCATGATGTGCGCCTGGTTGCTGAGGCCTGACGCACACGAGAAAAAGCCAGGGCGTTTTGCTTTTGTGGCGCGCTGGTTCGAGCGCGGCTTCAACCGCGTGCACCGCAGCTACGAAGTGAGCCTGGACTGGGCCCTGCACAGCAAGCTCCTGGTGATGTTGATCCTGGTGGCGGTCATCGGGCTCAACGGTTTTCTCTTCGTCAAGGCGCCCAAAGGCTTCTTTCCACAGCAAGATA
This sequence comes from Polaromonas sp. P1_E3, assembly GCF_056405935.1. Taxonomy (NCBI): domain Bacteria; kingdom Pseudomonadati; phylum Pseudomonadota; class Betaproteobacteria; order Burkholderiales; family Comamonadaceae; genus Polaromonas; species Polaromonas sp. P1_E3. The sequence continues at coordinate 1,229 of NZ_JBFUBD010000387.1, read as the reverse complement.
CCGGGCAGATCAACGGGGGCCTGCGCGCCGACCGCAGCATTTCATTCCAGGCGCTGCAGGGCAAACTCAAGCAGCTGGTCGACATCATCCGCGCCGACCCGGCCGTGGACACGGTGGTGGGCTTTACCGGCGGGTCCCGCGCAGGTGGCGGCTTCATGTTCATCAACCTCAAGCCGGTGGGGCAACGCGACGTAGCCGGCCAGGCCGTGATTGCACGGCTGCGCCCGCAGCTGGCGCGGGTGACCGGGGTCAGCCTTTTCCTGAACCCCGTGCAGGACCTGCGCGGCGGCGGCCGCCAGACCAATTCGACCTACCAGTACACGCTCAAAAGCGACAACGCGGCTGATTTGCGTGTGTGGGCCACGCGCCTGGCAGACCAGATGAAGCTGCAAAGTGCCCTGACCGACGTGGACACCGACCAGCAGGAAAACGGCGTGGAGACCATGGTCACCGTGGACAAGGAAAGCGCGGCACGCATGGGCATCAGCTCACGCGATGTGGACAACGCGCTCTATGACGGCTTCGGCCAGCGCCAGGTGGCCACGATATACGCTGAACTCAACCAGTACCACGTGATCATGGAAGTGGCGCCGCGCTACACCCGCAGCCCAGAATCTCTGAAAGACATCTATGTGCCGGCCAGGGGGGCTGGAGGCAACACAAGCACCACAAGCAACAACACCGGCAGCACCGGCACCCCGGCTGCAGCCACGGTGGCCACCGCCACCTCTGTGGCCAATCCATCCCTGCGCGACTCTTCGTCGGGCCAGGTCCTGAGCGCCTCGGCCAGCAACATGGTGCCCCTGTCGGCCATTGCCACCTTCAGCGAAAACCCCACGGCCGCCTCGGTCAGCCACGAAGACGGCGAGCTTTCCACAACTGTTTCGTACAACCTCGCCGAAGGCAGCACGCTGAGCGACGGCGAGGCGGCGGCGCGCCAGGCGGAAGCCGACATCCGGTTGCCGAACAACGTGCGCGGCAGTTTTTCCGGCACCGCCCTCAACGCGCAGCAGTCGCAAAACGAGCAGCCGCTCCTGATCCTCGCGGCGCTGGTAGTCATCTACATCGTGCTGGGCATCCTGTACGAAAGCCTGGTGCACCCCATCACGGTGTTGTCTACGCTGCCCTCGGCCGGCGTGGGCGCTGTGCTGGCCCTGCTGCTGTTCAAGCTGGATTTTTCCATCATCGCGCTGATCGGCCTGTTTCTGCTGATCGGCATCGTCAAGAAG
>NZ_JBFUBD010000386.1:0-2468 GCF_056405935.1 Polaromonas sp. P1_E3 | reverse complement strand
AGAATGTCTTCAAGAGTACTCCGGAAATGGCGCTTGCCGTAAAGCGCCTTGAACGCGGACTCCCCCAGCTTTTCCCCAATGACACCCCGTGCCAGTTCGTCCGCCCAGGCGGCGAACACGAGCGGCGCAGCGTCGCCCGAGCGCATGGTCCCGTCAAACCCCTGCAATTTGCGGCGCACCACCTCGGCCAGCGGGTGGCCGGAAGGCTGCGCCAGCGATTTCTGCAGGAAGGGCAGGAGCCGCACCGTGRCCGCCGAAAACTGGTCACCCTGTATTTTTTGCATCGACTCCATCGTGTGCACAGGCGTTGCAGCCAGCAATTGCTCGATGCGGTTGTAACGGTATGGCACCGTCCAGTCCTGCCCCATGAAAAAGGGATAAGCAGGTGGGGTGATGCGCTGGTTCGCCGTGGACAGCCAGCCCTTGGCCTCAATCGTCGAATTCGCGGACTCGGGTGTTTGTGCATAAGGCACCCAACCGGCCCAGTCGTATCGCGATTCCCAACCGGGAGATGGCGCGGTCCCGAGAATGTCGTTGTCGGGTTTTCGCAGCGGCACCTTGCCAGCGGCCTTGAAGGCGGTGTGGCCAAAGACATCCGCGGTCACGACGTTTTGCATCGGTGAGTGGTAAGCCGCAAAAGCCGCAATAAGCTCTCCGGACGACTGTGCCCGGTTGGCACGCAAACCTGCCAGCACGGTCTGGTTGTCGGCATCCAGGGCGCTCCAGCGCAGCGCGATCACATATTTGCGGATGTCGAGCAGGTCGGCATGCGACTTCTGGACGTCGCTGAGAACAGGGCCGTGGCGGCTTTCCCGCACATTGAGCACCACATCGGGTTGGCCTTTCACCTTGATCGTCTCGCTGCGAACCTTGAAGTCCTCCCAGGCCATATCCGCATGGGTGGCGCCTGTGCCGGGTATGCGGTACTGCTGAGGGTTCGCAGGGTTAATCTGTTCCAGGTACAGGTCCTGGACATCCGGGGCTGTATTGGTGAAACCCCACGCCACCTTCCCGGTATGACCCATCACCACAAATGGCAGGCCGGGCAATGTCGCGCCGATTACGTCCAGCCCCGGCGCGGTCCTGCCGTTGGCTGTCTTGCCTTCGGATGCCTGCAGCCGCGCGAAATACCATACCGCCGGCGCCGACAGTCCCAGGTGCGGATCGTTGGCGAGCAGAGGCTTGCCGGTGCTGGTGTGGGAACCTGCCACCACCCAGTTATTGGAACCTTTGCCTCCCGCGTCGCCGAGCGCCAAAGCCCAGTCGTTGATGCCAGAGGCCTGCGCAATGACGTTTGGCGGCGAAGTTTTCTGATCAAATAGGCCTCCAGCCCTTGATTGACGAGCGCCACCAGCTATCTTTTTAGTAGCATCCGGAAGATCGGACCGGTACACTCCCAAGCCCGCATACAGCTTGGCAAAGTCCACTTTCGAGGCAGGCTGCTCGCCAGGATAAGGAGGGAACAACTGCTGGAGTTCTGCAGGTTTCAGCAGCCGGGCCGCTGACAGGCGGGCGAACTCGGTGCCCCAGTTGCCGCCCAGATCCAGCGCCATCATCAGTGACCATGCAATGCTGTCCACAGGAGACCAGGCCTTGCCGGACACACCCCCGGGCTTGACCCCCACGATATGGAACTCGGGCGACAGCGCCTGCGAAGAGCCTGCGTAAAAGGCATTGATGCCATCGCTATAAGCTTGCATCGCATCGCRCCCCTCGGCCGGCAGGTTTTGCCATTGACGCTCGGCGGCCTGAACAATGCCCAGCGTGCGCAGCAACTTGTCGGTCTCAAGCGTGCCCGGCCCAAACACCTCGGACAGCTCGCCGTGCATCACCCGGCGGTTGAACTCAAGCTGCCAGCCGCGCTCCTGCGCGTGGACATAACCAAGAGCAAACCAGGTGTCGTGGGGCGACTGGGCCTTGATGTGGGTGACATCTGCAGTGTCACGCGCAACCGACACAGGGCCGCGCAAGCCGGCGGCACGAATTTCACCGTCCAGCGCGGGAAAGGTTCTGTAAACATACAAACCCGTCGCCAGGGCAGCAAGCACCAGCAGCACCAGCAATCCGGCGGAAATGCGTTTGAACCAGACCAGCATCATGTCCCATCAAGTTTCGATGCCCAGCGAAATGCCCACGAAAACGGGCGGTGGACAAGTCAGGCTGAGCTGAACCGGCAAGGCCGGGCCCGACGCTATTTTGTTTGAAGATGGACTTTGCCGTCGGCAAACTTGAAACTGACGGTTGGGACCGTAAAGTCTTCAAACGGAGCGCCCAGTGCGATCTCGCCTTCCTGCAGCAGTACGCATTCCTGCCGGCGCAACGCCACAACAGCGGCACTGTCGGAAAACCTCACCCAGGTGCCGTAACTGCTGACATCTTCCAGGTAAAACTTGCCGGCGCGCCATTCAATCCTGGCGTGCCTGCGCGAAACCCGCGGGTCTTTCACTACAAATTGGGCGTCCTGGTCG
>NZ_JBFUBD010000385.1:0-2486 GCF_056405935.1 Polaromonas sp. P1_E3 | reverse complement strand
GATGATTGCCATGGAAAGCCCGACGGATGCCGCCATCGCGCAGACCACAACCAGCCGGAAATTGACGTTCTTATGAGGCAAAATAATGGCGCGCCCGCTTGAGGAAAGCCTGCATTATCGGCGATTCCCGTTCGTTCAAATGCCCGGTTGCCAGGGGTTGTCTGCTATGCTGTCCGGGCGTTGGTCCGCCATGCGTTTCATTGGCAAAATCTTCTTTATCACGTTGGAGAAAGGCATTCGTTGGCCAGCTTGTCCGTCATCGTCATTACCCATAACGAAGCCCACAATATTGAAGCCTGTCTCCGCGCGGTAAGTTTTGCGAATCAACTTGTGGTGCTGGATTCCGGCAGTACGGACGATACCGTGAAGATTGCTGCTTCATTAGGTGCAGAGGTTGGCACAGCTTCTGACTGGCGGGGGTTTGGTGTCCAGAAAAACAGGGCTCTTGCCCTGGCGACATCGGAATGGGTGCTTTCGGTGGATGCGGATGAGCGCGTTACCGCCCAGCTGCAGGCTGAAATCCTGGCGTGTCTTTCCGCTCCAGTGTTTGACGTGTATTCTTTTCCCAGACTGTCGAGCTACTGCGGCCAGTACATGCGCCACTCTGGGTGGTATCCGGATCGGGTTACCCGCCTGTTCCGGCGTAGCGCGGCGCGCTTCAGTGAAGACCTGGTGCACGAGCGATTGGTGACATCCCGACCGGTGGGGCAATTGCAATCTCCTCTGATGCATGAAAGTTTTCTCAATTTCGAAGCGGTGCTCGACAAGGCAAATCGCTATTCCACTGCGGGAGCCCAAATTCTGCGGGACAAAGGCCGATCTGCATCTATCGGTAAAGCAGTCGGGCACGGGCTATGGGCTTTCATTCGCACCTACTTCCTGCGGCTCGGCTTTCTCGATGGGAGGATGGGGTTTGTGCTCGCTGTTTCCAATGCGGAGGGCACGTACTACAGGTATCTCAAACTGTGGTTGTTGCAGCGCCAGAGGCCCGATGAACATGGCTCGGCTGGCGCAACATGAAAATCAGCTTTGTCGTGCTCACGTACAACCGGACGGATGCGCTGCTGGTGGTGCTGAGGTCGCTTTCAAGCCAATGTGGCGAAGATCATGAAGTGGTAATTGCCGATGACGGCTCGCGACGCGACCAGGTGGACATGCTGCTCAACGCCTGCCCGACCTTCAGGTGCCCCGTTCGACACGTCTGGCATCCCGACGTAGGCTTTACCGCTGCGCAAGCCCGGAACCTTGGCGCCAGCCTGGCCACCGCCGATTACCTGGTTTTTCTCGATGGAGATTGCGTTCCCGGGCCGCACTTTGTGGCGGCACACACCCGCTTGGCCGAACCGGGGTGTTTTGTCAACGGAAGCCGGGTACTCCTCAGTCAACGTCTTACAGAAGATGTAGTCAACGGCGCTATTGATTTACCCAGCCGTCCTGTATCTTTCTGGATTCGCGCCCGGCTGCAGGGCAATAGCAACAAATTATTGCACCTCCTTCCCTGGCCATGGCGTTTATTCAGGGTAAAACAAGGCTTTCAGTGGCAAGGCATCCGCAGCTGCAACCTGGGAGTCTGGCGAGGCGATTTTTTTAAAGTCAACGGGTTTGACGAGACCTTCCAGGGATGGGGCCATGAAGATGCCGATCTGGTGCTAAGGCTCAGCCATATGGGAATTCGGCGAAAAAACGGGTTTATGGGCACAGAAGTATTTCATCTCTGGCATCGAGAAAATAAACGCGACCAGGAGTCGATCAATAAAACCCGGGTGCTTCAGCGCATGAAAACTGCTGTCATCCAGGCGGAGAAGGGACTAAGCCAGATTGCTCCCGAAACACCCCTCAAAATAACGCATCTGCATTGATCAAAAAAAAACCATGAGCATCACATCTCCTATTCGCCGTCGAACCGTTGCTGCAATGCTGGTGGCCGCTACGCTCCCAGCGTTGCCGGCTCTGGCGCAATTTCGCGTTGAGGTTTCCGGCGTTGGGCTGACCCAGTTACCCATCGCTATCGCCACCTTTCGGGGGGAAGCGCAGGCGCCGCAAAAAATCGGTGCCATTGTTCGGGCCGACCTGGAGCGCAGCGGCATGTTCCGCCCTGTCGACACCGCCGGGATTGTTGCTGATGAGAATACCCGACCCGATCTAGCCGCCTGGAAACAAAAAGGCGCTGATTCGATGGTGACCGGCAGCGTTTCTCCCATGGCAGATGGGCGTTTCGACGTTCGCCTTCGCCTTTGGGACATCGTGCGCGGGCAGGATCTGGGTGGTCAAAGCTATACGGTCGGGCCAGCTGACCTGCGATTGTCTGCGCACCGCATTTCCGACTTTGTGTATGAAAAACTCACTGGCGAAAAAGGTGTTTTTTCAACACGGATTGCCTACGTCACCAAAGCCGCTCAAAAGTACAACCTCTGGGTCGCGGATTCGGATGGCGAAGGCGCCCAATCCGCGCTCACCAGCCCCGAGCCCATTATTTCGCCATCGTG
>NZ_JBFUBD010000384.1:0-2492 GCF_056405935.1 Polaromonas sp. P1_E3 | reverse complement strand
ACATCGTACTTGCCGGCCTGCAGACCCGCCAGAATGGCGCTCCACTCGCTGGTGGAGAACTCGGCTTTCACGCCCAGCTTTTGCGCCAGGGCATTGGCCAGTTCAACTTCAAAACCTGCCAGCTGGCCGCCTTCCTTGTAGTTGAACGGCGGGTAGGTGCCTTCGAGTGCGACTTTGAGCGTGCCGCGCTGTTTGACAGTGTCGAGCAGGTCGGCAGCGCTGGCGCTCAGTGCGAACGTCAAAAGGAGCGTTGAAGCGATGGTGGAGGCGACAGCCTTGCGAATATTCATATGCAGCCCTTGAATAAGAGATTTATTATTGAGATGAATATTGAATATTAAATCTGCCGCCACTTTGGTGCGCGCAGGGTTTAAAAAACCCTACAACACATCCGGCTGATTGCGGGGTGGGCCCAGGGGCTTGGCGCAATGGGCGTAGATGTCGAGCGCTGATTTATAGACGCTGGTCTGAACATTCATGAGCCCCAAGACCGAATGGAAGTAGTTGTCGTGGCTGATGGGCTCGTCCAGTTTGAGCTTGAGGCAGGCTGTTGTGATCTTGCTGCGTTGCTCAAACCCGGGTGACAGCCAGGTGATCCAGGGCACGCGCTTTTGCACATCGGGTGCGATGCCGTAGGGCATGCCGTGCAGGTAAAGGTTGTTTTCGCCGAGCGATTCACCATGGTCGGCCAGGTAGAGCAGGACGGGCTCGCTTCGCGATTCCTGCGTCTTCAGCCACGCAATGGCTTTGGCCAGCAGATGGTCGGTATAGACGATGCTGTTGTCATAGGCATTGACAAGGCCTTCGCGGCTGCAGCTTTGCAGCGCGTTGTCGGCGCACTCGGGCAAAAACTTCTTGGCCTCGGCAGGTGAGCGTTTGTAGTACGCCGGGCCATGGCTGCCCATCTGGTGCAAGACCACCACCACCCCCTTGCTGCGCTGTCCGGCGGGCAGGGCAGCAATGCGTTCATCCAGCTGGTGCAGCATCACTTCGTCAAAACACTCACCGCTGTCGCACAACCCAGGCACCTTCAGTTGGGTGGTGTTGACACTTTCCACGCGATCACAGGCGCCCTTGCAACCCGACTGGTTATCAATCCACAGCACGGCCAGGCCGGCGCGATGAAGCACATCGAGCATGCCTTCGTAGTTGGCGGGGCGTGAGTCGTAAGCCTCGCGTCCGAAGTTTGAAAACATGCAGGGCAGCGATGCTGCGGTGCTGGTGCCGCACGACCAGGCATTGCGCTGGCTGGCAACGTTTTCTCCGGCCAGCAAAGGGTTGGTGAGCCGGCCATAACCGTTCAGGGAAAAGTTACCGCTGCGCGCTGTTTCGCCAAGCACCAGCAGCAACAGCGGCGGCCTGGTTTGCGCCGTGTAGCTGGCCCCGAGCATGGCGTCTTCGCCCAGCGGCCGTATGCTGGATTCGTCGCGCTGAAATGGTTTGGCCGCGACAGAACCGAGGGCATAAAAAGAGTTAAGCGGATTGATCAGGTAGCGCACGTGCGGGTAGTTGCGCATGACCGAGGCAACGCTCTGAAAGAAAATAAAGAGCACCAGAATCAGCAAGGCGAGGGTTCCGAGCAACGTCGCAGCGTTGGAAAAAGCCTGCCTTGCGACGCTTGTCTGCTGGACTTTCTGGCGCCACAGGAAAATCCCGGGAAACACTGCCAGAACCAGCACAGTGGCCAGCAGGCGCCAGTTCAACAGGTCACGGGTTTCGCGAATATCGGTCTGCAGTGTGTTGACCATCATGGTCTTGTCAATCACGACGCCGTAAGTCATCATGAAGTACGCACCGACAGCGGCTGACACCAGAAAGACCGTGATGGCGGGTTTGAGTGTCCAGCGCCATGCCAGCAGGCTGAGCAGCGCGGCGCTTGCCAACCCTGTAACAAGCGCCAGCGCAATGCCGATGATGATGGCCTGCGCGCTGGTGAGCCCGGGTAGCCGGGTCAGTTCGCGCCAAAGGGCTACATTGCAGACCGTGGCGATCCAGATGCTGGCCTGGCCTACAAGCCAAAGCCGCCGGATGCCAGCTGAGCTGCCTTGACCGGAAGAGTTGGATGCGTCGGCGGAAGCGACAGGCGGTTGCAGCAGCATCTACTGATTGTATTTGCCGCGCCTTATGCCAGGCTGAGGGCTGGCTCAGGGTTTGCGCTAAAACAACCGCGCTGCGTGATGCCGCAGATGGTCGGCCATGAAAGTGGCAATGAAGTAGTAACCGTGGTCGTAGCCCGCATGGCGGCGCAAGGTCAGTGGTTGCCCCACCGAGGCGCAAGCTTCTTCAAACAACTGGGGATGCAGTTGCTCAGCGAGAAATTTGTCAGATAGGCCCTGGTCAACGAGGATACCTGCGGGGTAAGGTGCAGCTGCCACCTGGTGCATCAGTGCCGTGGCGTCATGTCCGCTCCAGGCTGACACATCGCTTCCGAGGTAGCCCGTGAATGCTTTCTGGCCCCAGGGGCACTGGCTGGGCGCGCAGATGGGCGCGAA
>NZ_JBFUBD010000383.1:0-2504 GCF_056405935.1 Polaromonas sp. P1_E3 | reverse complement strand
GCCTTATCCGCCTTGCAACCCGCAAGACGACCACAAGCGCCTGGTGCGGACGTGGCTGGAAGACCTGCCCATGATCAATCACTATTGCTTTGCGGGAAAGCAGTCGTTCCAGAAGGGCTTTCGAGCGCTGGTGGCAGGTGGCGGCACCGGCGATGCCACCATTTTTCTGGCAGAGCAGTTGCGCCATACCGACGCCCAGATCGTGCATCTCGACATGAGCGGAGCCAGCATCGCACTGGCAAAGGAGCGCGCGCAGATTCGTGGACTGGCCAACATCACATGGGTTCACGATTCGTTGCTGAATCTGCCCGCGCTGGCAGCAGGGCTCGGCACCTTCGACTACATCAATTGCAGCGGGGTGCTGCATCACCTGGCCGATCCCGATGCGGGATTCAAGGCGTTGCGCAGCGTGCTCAAAGACGATGGCGCCATCGGGCTCATGGTGTATGCCACCACAGGCCGCACCGGCGTGTACCAGATGCAGGAACTCATGCGCCTGGTCAACGGCGACGAGGCGGATGCGCAGCGGAAAATCGCCAACACGCGCGACGTGCTGGCCAGCCTGCCCGCTACCAATTGGTTCAAGCGCAGCGAAGACCTGCACCACGACCACAAGATGGGCGACGCAGGCATCTACGACCTGTTGCTCCATTCGCAGGACCGCTCATACAGCGTGGGCGAGCTGTTTGACTGGCTGGGCGACAAAGCGGATGGCGCAAAGAGCGGGCACGGCATGCACCTGGAGTTCACCGACGTGCAGMGCGGCCTTTCGCCCTATTTGCCCCACATGGTGCTGGGAAGCAAACCGCCGGCCATCGCGGCAGCATTACGCAAACTGCCGCGGCGAAAACAATACGAAATGGCCGAACTGATGTCCGGGACCCTGATCACCCACTCACTGTATGTGACGCGCGGCGCGGCCTGCAAGGCGCCGTACGGCGATCCGGAATACGTGCCGTTTTTCTACCACGAGCCGCTGACCGGCGACATCGCGGCGCAGGTGTTCAGCAGCAACCGGGGCCAGCCCTTCATGCTCAGGCACCAGCACTCAGGCCTTGAATTCATGGTCAACCCGGGGAAATACGGCGCAAAAATCCTCGCACTGGTGGATGGAAAAAGGAGTTTTGGGGAAATCTTTGACCAGTTCCGCGCCGCGTGGCACGGCAAGGCAGCGGCACCCGACAACGCCGCATTGTTTGCCGACTTTGCCGAATCCTTTGATACGCTGGCCACTCTTGACCGGTTGCTGCTCAGGCACCCTTCGGGCGGCATGCCGGCCGCTGCATAACAACCGCAAGGTGCCACTCCAGGTGATGTCTATGCCGCAGAGCCGGACAGTCTGGGCTCCGGTTCGGGCGCCATCAAGGTCTCTGTAGTCTGCAGATCCACGACCACCACAAGCTCCCCGCCAAAGCGCCCGATGCCCAGGCCGCTCATCAGGCGTTGCTCCTCCTCGTCTGAGGCCATGCGCAGGAAGCACAGCGCCTGCTGCTTTCCCGCATGAGAGGCCGGCAGGATATTGAGCTGGGTGATCGACCCAAAACGGGAACACATGTTCCTGAGGACCATTTGCAGGGTGTCGATATCGGGGCATTGCTGCAATTGATCGAGTTCAAGAGGGGGCATAGGGATATGTGCTTCGCTAAAGAGAAAGGTCAGGGTCGTCGGCAGGCGCCATGCGGCAAGGGCGACAGCGATACAACAGGTCATCGAAAGAGGTCATTAACGGATGACACAGCATGCAATGCGATACCGCGCAATGCGGTGAGGCAGCAACAAGTACCAGCGTAGGACAAATTCGCCCCCAAGTAAGCAACAGAACGTTTTGCAACGCTTTATCGCCAACGCTTGCAAATCTCACACACCGCTGACGCCAATTCCGGATGCCATGCATCAGCATCAAGGACTGTCGTTTTGAAAAGCAGGTGATGTTCCGTGCCCGTTTCCACCGTCGATTCAACGTTTGCATTACACGTCCTGCCACCAGGAGGCGAAGAGCCGGCCGCATCAAGCCCCGGCAACACGGACCGGCTGACGCAGCTGGCTGCCCGGTCCTGCGCCACGCCCATTGCCATCCTGGTGGCCCTGGAAAATGGCCAGGCGCTCTTCAAGGCGGGCACCGGCTTTGCGCCGCATGAACGTGAAGGCCTGGTGACGCTCTGCACCGCCACACTCGAAAACCCGCCACGCCAGCCGCACCTACCCGCCCGTTGCGCTCCCGGTATCCACTTTTACCGGGGTGTGCCGCTGGCTGGTGGAGATGGCGTTCCGCTGGGTGTGCTGGCTGTCATGGACAGGGTTTCACGCGGTCTCGATGCTGCACAGGAAGAGGACCAGGACACGCTGGCTGGATTGATCACTGCGCAACTCGAACTGCAGAAGCAAACAGCGGGACCGGCAAGCACAGGCGGCTCGTCCGGACAGCAGACCGGAGAGGACGCCCAGCGGCTTGCCACGCGTCTGGGCATCACCCTGGAAAGTATCACTGAAGGGTTCTACACGCT
>NZ_JBFUBD010000382.1:0-2506 GCF_056405935.1 Polaromonas sp. P1_E3 | reverse complement strand
GGCCTGCATGCCTTCAGCCTGCAAGGCAATGGCCAACAGCGCGCTGGAGGCCTGCTCGCCGGTAGCGGCCAGCGCGTCGAGCTCGCGTCCATAGGCGTCACCCGTCCTGGCAGGCGCCAGTTCTTTGGCCAGGCCCAACAGGCGGTTGGTTTCGCCGCTCATGGCGCTGGGAACGACGACCATCTGATGGCCGGCCCGCGCCCACTTGGCCACGCGTTTGGCGACATTGCGGATGCGCTCGGTGGAGCCCATCGACGTGCCGCCGTATTTATGAACGATCAATGCCATTGCAGGGTTCAATCAGGAAGTTGTTGCAGATTTTTTGCGGGCGCTTCTTTTAGCGATCTGGCGGCAAAAAGCGCCGTTTGGCGGGCTTTTAGCGGCCCTTCTTCGCCAGCAAAGCCTTCAATTATACCTAGGACTACTACCTAGTTAGCCCGGCTTATCTGCCGCGGCGGTGTACTGCAGCAACGCGCCATCCCGTGTCACATGCCCCGTCGCCACCTTGAGGTGGATCTGGTGGCCGCGCGTGGTGCAGGCGGCAAGCTGCGACAGCAATTGGTCAAGCTGCGCAGCGCTGGGGGTGGCTTGCTGCAGTGTCAGCCAGTGGCGCAGCACGTTGGCCTGCCTGGGCAACGACAGCGCCTGGAGCAACTTGATCACCGGCGGCACGCCCACCGCAGCCAGGTCCTGCGCTGCCACCTCCACCAGCAAGCGCTGGGCCTGGGCCGCGTGTCGCGCGCTGCGCGCGAAGGTGTCACGGAACTGCGGGAAGGTTTGCGCCAACGCGGGCAGCAGGCGGGCCCGGATGCGGTTGCGGGTGAACTGCTCGTCGGTGTTGGTCGGGTCTTCCACCCAGGTGATGCCGCGCTCGACCAGCCAATCGCGCAGCAACGCCCCCGGCACTTTCAGCAGCGGGCGGTAATAGGTGAGGCCGTCACGCTCCCAGCGCTCCGGCATGGCTGCCAGTCCCGGCAAGCCCGCGCCGCGCGACAACGCCAGCAGCATGGTTTCCACCTGGTCATCGGCGTGCTGGGCAATTGCTATGTTTTTAATAGCTGGTTGCGCACGTCCCTCCTGGGCTGCAGCCCTGAAAGCCGCATAACGTGCCTTGCGGGCCGCATCCTCCGGGCTCTCGCCGGCGGCATGCCCGGCATTCACGCGGTGCACGGCAAGAGGCACATCCAGGTGCTCGCACAGCRCGACGCAACGGCGCTCAAAATCGTCGGCCGCGGCTTGCAGGCCGTGGTGAATATGAATGGCACTCACCTGCCCCGGCCATTTCTGCGCGCAGGCTACCAGCAGCGCGGTGGAGTCGGCGCCGCCRCTCAGCGCAACGGCCAGCGGCAGGCCTGGGGAAAATGCGGCAATCGCTTCAGTAACACCCTGCGCAGAGCCGTTCGCGGACCCGCTATGCGCCACGGTGGCCCACCGTGAAATCATTACGGCCGGTTTTGTCTTCTCCGCGCAGCAGCCACAATGGGCGCGTCGCAAAACTGACGGCCACGCCGGTCTTGCCGTCGGCCGGGCGCAAATCACGGTCAAACAGCGAAGTGCCAGGCATGTAGCGCAAGGCAACACCGGTACGGCGGATGCCGGATGTGTTGGCCTTGGCGCCGTGGATCATGTAGATGTCATGCAGCGACATCTGCCCGGGTTGCAACTCAAGGTCGACCGCCTCGTTCTCGTCGAAGCTGCCGTCGGCCATGCGCTGGTTCAGTGTCAGGTCGGTGCGGTCTTCGTGCAGGTGGGGGTGGAGTTGTTTGCCGGCGTGCGAGCCAGGGATCACGCGCAGGCAGCCGTTTTCACGCGTGCTCGGTTCCAGCGCCACCCAGACGGTGCAGTTGGCCAGCGGCCGGATGGGCCAGTAGTGGCCGTCCTGGTGCCAGGGTGTTTCATAGCCTTCGCTGGCGGGTTTGCAGAACACATGGCAACCCCATAGGACGACGTCGGGGCCGATGGCTTGCGCCACGAGGTCGACGATGTCCGGGTTCATGGCCAGGTCGAAAAAATCGCGGCTGCCGCGCACGCCCTCGTCGTTCTTGCCTTCAATATGGGCACTGACGAGTTTTTCGGGCCGCACGCCGGGGTTGTCGCGGATCAGGGTGTTGAGCGCGTCCTGCATGCGCCGTACCCACGCGTCGTTGAGCCGGAACTGCGGGATGACGTAGCCCTGCTCCCGGTAATGCCTGAGTTCCTGATCGGACAAGCTGGCCATGGTCTTGTTTGCTTCAGCCTGGCCGGCAAGCCTTATTTCCCGGCGTCTGCCTTCGTGTCGGTGAATCGGCCGTAGCTTTGCAGGCGCTCGTAACGGCGGTCCAGCAGTTCCTTGACCTTCAGGTCGCTGACCTGGCGGAAGGCATCGTTGAGGGCGCGTTTGAGGAACGCAGCCATCTGCTTGTGGTCGCGGTGGGCGCCGGCGTTCCTCAAACGCGCCCTCAACGATGCCTTCCGCCAGGTCAGCGACCTGAAGGTCAAGGAACTGCTGGACCGCCGTTACGAGCGC
>NZ_JBFUBD010000381.1:0-2509 GCF_056405935.1 Polaromonas sp. P1_E3 | reverse complement strand
ACCATAGAGTTTGGATTGCGGTTTATCGCCGTCGTCGACCACCACGCAGCGCCCGACAAAATCGCGGTGATGCGCGCGCTGGGTGCAGAGATCCGTTATGTCGACGGCAATTACAAGGAAGACGAAGTGGCTGTTGTCGAGCGCCAGCGTCTGGCCGCAGAACTGGCCAGCCAGATCCCCAACGCCGTGTTCATGAACCAGTCCGACAATGTCGCGAACGCGGGCGGTTACTTCGACTTTGTTCGCGAGGTCATTGAGCAAGTCGAAGGCCCTGTGGGCGCTTACGTGGGTTGTGTCGGCACCGGAGGATCCATGACGGGGATCGCAAGTGGATTGAAACTGCACAATCCCCGCACCAGGACCATCGCGGTTGAGCCCGCCGGTTCGATTATTTTTGGGCAACCCGGCCGTCCTTACTACCAGTCGGGTACGGGCACCCCGCAAGGCGATACCGTCGGCCTGGTACTTGACTACAGCTGCATTGACCTGGGTGTGCAGGTCACGGACTCGCAGGCTTTTGAAACTGCCCGTTATATGGCCCGCCACACCGGCCTTCTGGTCGGCGGATCAACCGGGGGTGTCATCTACAAGGCGCTCGAAATGATCCATGGGGGCCAGATTGCCGGGAACGTCGTTGCTGTCGTGGCAGACGGCGGGGAAAAATACCTTCACACGGTTTTCAGCGAAGCCTGGCTCAAGGAGCGCGATCTTCTCGATCCCAAAATCTGGGAGCGGCTGGACGGGTGGCTCGCGCAGGACAACGCGGAGGAGGCACCCAGTGCCGTCCCCCGCCTGAGCATCGCATGATGGAAGCTGCGGGACACCAGGACGCTTGTCGGCCGCTTCGTGTGGCCGTGTGTGGCGGGGGCCGAACAGGCCACCTGAACGCTGTGTTGTTCAGGCAGCTTCCGGGCGTGAAAGTGTCGCTGCTCACCAGCCGCAGAGAAGTGATTGACTCCCATCGCCGTGGTGACGCCATCAGCGCGCTGCTGCCGGATGGCAGCTCGCGCACCGCGCGGCCGGATGTGGTGAGCTGTGAGCCGGCCGAGGTTGTTGCGGATGCAGATGTGGTGATCATCACTGTGCCAGCCCACGTGAGACCGGCCCTGCTGCAGAAGATTGCACTGCATCTGCCGGCGGACAAGCCTGTATATGTGGGGGCTATTCCCGGGTTTTGCGGTTTTGACTGGTTGGCCGAAAAAGCGCTGCGGAGCCGGCCCAATGCCGTTATCTGGGGCATGAAGGACGTTCCACATACAGCCTATGACCTCCAGCCCGGCGTTTCGGTCAGGATGGGCGGCCCCAAAAGCACGCTATATGTCGGAACGCACGAGCGGGAAGCCAACAGCGCGCGCGCTGAGTTGCTGGCGCATCTGCGAAGGCTGTATGCGGCGCCGGTGGAGCTGCTGGCGCACTATCTGGAAATCACCCTGACGCCTGGCAACCCGATCATGCACAGCTCGGTGGTATACGGACTCATTGGGCCCTACGGGCAGTGGCACAAGCGAGCCTTTCCCGCGCGCATGTGCTGGTGGACGGACTGCACCGAACTTGGCGCCTACTTCCTGGAACGTAGCGACCAGGAGAGTCTGATGCTCTGCAAGGCCATCGAACAGCGGCTGGGCCTTGACCTGTCTTCGGTCAAGCCGTTAAAGCAGGAAATCATCGAAGCCTATGGCGACCAGATCCGCGAGCAGGATTCCATGCTGTCGGTGCTGCGTACCAACCAGGCTTATGACGCCATAGAGGCGCCCCTTGTTCCGGCGCCCGGCGGTGCCGGCTACGCCATTGATACCGAAAGCCGGGCATTTCACGAAGACGTGGCCTATGGTCTTTCCCTTCTCGTCGCCATGGCCGGGCGGATGAAAGTGCCCGTGCCCCACATCACGGAGATATTCAAATGGAATGTTTCCTATATGAATGGATTGCGCGCCTCCGCGCTGGATTATTTCCCCGAGCACTGGCCCGCCTGACACCTGTTTCTTCGAACCGATGCCGAACCTTATGAAAAACAATCCTGCCTTGTCCCCAATGAAGCCTGCCGCCGTTCCCGCACCCGGGGAGGGTGTGAAGGCGTTTTCACGGGCCAATGCCTTGCGCCGCGTGGTGCGATGCCTGTTCGCCGAGAAGATTCTGGACAAAAACCTGCTGGTGTTCGCCCCGCACGGCCACTCGGCCTGGGTCCCTCTTTGGGACAAACATGCGTTGGTTTTTTTCGAGAACCTCTGGGCGGCTCCCGCCGACACCTTTATCAACCGCGGCGCCATCACCCTCATCGGTGCAGGGGGTGCCAGAACGCCGGTTGAAACACCCGACCACCTGATTGACCTGCTGCGAAGCTGCTTTGACTTTTCACCGGGCGATGATGGTGTGGAGAAGCTGAAAGCGGACATGGCCAACAGCATCCAGAACGACGCACTGGCTCGTGGTTACCGGCAGGGCTGGAATCAACGCCTGAAGCAGTTGATGGATTCGACCGGTGCCGGCGGACTCGTTGACTACCTGCAGC
>NZ_JBFUBD010000380.1:0-2511 GCF_056405935.1 Polaromonas sp. P1_E3 | reverse complement strand
CATTGAAGTCTTCAACGCTGTCATGCTCACCGGCAGCGTCAGCGGTGCGGCCCGCCTGATCAATGTGACCCAGCCCGCTGTCAGCCGCATCCTGCAACATGCCGAGCTGCAGCTGGGTTTCGCCCTCTTCCAGCGCAGCAAGGGCCGGCTGATGCCGACATCCGAAGCGCTGACGCTCTACCCGCATATTGAACGGCTGTTTGCCCAGCTTGACGAGGTGCAGCGCCTGGCGGCCAACCTCAAGGCGGGTGAAAGCGCCAGGGAACTTCGCATCCTGACAGTGCTGGCGCTCAGCTATGAAATCCTTCCGCAGGCGATCAAGCTCTTCCAGGTCAGGCACGCTGACGTGGCCATTACCGTGCGGGCACTGCATTCGCCGCAAATTGTCTCTGCACTGGCGCTGCAGGAAGCCGATGTCGGCTTTCTCTTCAGCCCGGCGGTGCACTCGGCGCTGGCGCAGGAGCACCTTGCCGAGGGCCGCATGGTGTGCGTTGCGCCCAAAGGCATGCTCCCTGCGCGCCTGGTCAAGCGCGGCAGTGTGACGCTCGAGGACCTCACCAAGGTGCCGGTGGTCGGGCTGGATGTGATGGACCCTGTGGGCCGCAGCCTCAACCAGGCGTGCCGCGAAGCGGGGGTGGGCCTCGAATTCCACATCACCGTGCAGACCTACCATTCGGCATTGGCCCTGGCCCACCACGGGCTGGGTATTGCGGTGATTGACACCTGCACGGCGGCGTCCGCCGACCTGACGCGTGTGGACCTGCTGGAGTTGCAGCCCCTGATCCCCGTGCCGATCAACGCATTGCTGCCTGCGGGCAAGCCCGGCTCGGTCATCGTGCGGTCTTTTGTGAAATGCTTCCAGCAAGCCCTGACGCAACGCGCTTCAGCACCAGCGCTGCGAAAGGCCTGAAGGTCATCAGCGCTCCAGCATGCGGCTGATGCGTTGCGCAGAGCCGAACGCCAGGGTGAAGCCCAGGGCGCCATGGCCGGTGTTGAACAACAGGTTGGCCGGGCCTTTCGCATGCGTGCCAATGACCGGCAGCCCCGTGGGTGTTGCCGGGCGCATGCCCGCCCAGGGGCTGAGGGTTTCAAAGTGGCTGCAACCGGGAAAAACCGTTTGGGTCGACGCTTTCAGCGAAGCAATCTGCGCCGGGTCGACGGCGGTGTCATAACCCGACAGCTCGGCCATGCCCGCCACGCGCAGGCGCGAACCGATGCGGGCGAACACCACCTTGCGGGCGCTGTCGGTGACGCTCACCTGCGGCGCCGCGTCATCGCCCGGCGCGACATCGACCGTGATGCTGTAGCCCTTCAGCGGGTAAACCGGAAGATGCACACCCAGCGCGCGCGCCATGCGCGCGGACCCGGCGCCCAGCGCCATCACATACCGGTCGGCTTCGAGATGGCCTTGCGGTGTGGCGACAGCGGCGACACGGCCCCCGCGTACCACCAACTGTTCGATGGGCGTGTCCAGCAGGAAGCGCACGCCCTCGCGGCGCAGAACGGTGAACAGGCCATCGCACGTTTTCTGGCAGTCGGCGGCACACTCGCCCGGTGTGTAGATGGCGCCGGCAATCTGACCGTGCCGGCTTTTCAGTGCAGGCTCAATCTCCACGCAGCGGTCGGCGCTGACGGCTTCCTGGGCGCTGCCCAGCTCGCGTTGCAGCAGCATCTGTCTGCGCGCCGCGGCAAATGCGGCATCGCTTGAGTACAGCACCAGTTTGCCGGTGGCTGAGAAATCGCAGTCCAGCTTCTCCTCGGCCATCATCGCGTCAAAGGACTGGCGGCTGAGCGCTGCCAGCGACAGCAAATGGCTGGTGGTATCGCGTGAGGTCTTGCTGTTGCATGCCGCCAGAAATTGCACACCCCACAACCACTGGCGCACATCGAGGCGGGGCCGCAGCTTTAACGGGGAGGAGGGCGACAGCAGCAGCTTGGGAAGTTGGCGCCAGATGGCGGGGTCTGCGAGCGGCTGGACATAGGAGTAGCTCAGTTGTGCGCCGTTGCCGCCGCTGGCGCCGCTGCCGGGGCCGGCGCGGTCCACCACTGTCACTTCGTGGCCGGCACGCCGCAAACTGTAAGCGGTTGCCAGTCCCACGATTCCCGCACCGAGCACGCACACATGCATAGAAGCCTTTTTGTTCGCTGAAAGAGCGCCACTTTACGCAGCGGGTGCTGGTTTGAACAATGCTGAATGCGTGAGGGCTATGACGTGCGGTTATGCCTTCTGCCACAGGGCCGCGGGGCGGCTTGGCGGATTTTGGGTAAACCATGAGTTTCTGTCATGGGTTTGCCCCGAAAATGAATGGCACGTATCGCGCGGCTGTTCCTACACTAGGGCCTGTTAACACTATGTTTGCAAATGCGAATTGGGTAAAAACGGCGCCAATCAAGGCGCGCGACGATGCCCAGACCGGGAGTCTGGGTGAGGAGCGCAACGCCGAGTGGCGCCGTTTTTACCCGATTCCCTCCGGGTTGCGATCAAAAAGGCCCTGCGCGGCGTTGCAAAGC
>NZ_JBFUBD010000379.1:0-2515 GCF_056405935.1 Polaromonas sp. P1_E3 | reverse complement strand
GGGTGAGGCGCTTGAAGGCAAGTGGACCGGCAACACGGCTTCGTGGTGGGGCGTCAAGGAAGGCGCCATTGACATTGTGTCGATTGCAGCCGACGTGCCGGACGACACCAAAAAACGCATCGACGAAGTCAAGGCCGGCCTGAAGGACGGCAGCTTCTC
This sequence comes from Polaromonas sp. P1_E3, assembly GCF_056405935.1. Lineage (NCBI taxonomy): Bacteria > Pseudomonadati > Pseudomonadota > Betaproteobacteria > Burkholderiales > Comamonadaceae > Polaromonas > Polaromonas sp. P1_E3. The sequence continues at coordinate 2,356 of NZ_JBFUBD010000379.1, read as the reverse complement.
GATCTGGAAAGGCCCCATCACCGACAACACCGGCAAAGAGTTGCTGGCCAAGGATGTGGTGGCGGACGACAAATTTCTCGGCGGCCTGAAGACGTACGTCAAGGGTGTCGAAGGCAAGGTTCCCGGCAACTGAGGATAATGGACAGAGCGCCGTGCCTGAGGCAAACGCCTTGGGCCGGAGCGCTCGCAACGTAGTTTCAAAGCTGCCTTCGGGCAGCTTTTTTATTCCTGGAGCTGAAATGTCGCCTGAGAAATTCAAGGTAAAACCCGTCGCTGCAGATCGCCTGCCCGCGCTGCTGGCCAGCATGCCCAAGGCCGAGCTTCACATGCACATTGAAGGCTCGCTTGAGCCCGAATTGATTTTTTCACTGGCTGGCCGCAACGGCGTGCAGATTCCCTACGCCAGCGTTGAAGAACTGCGCAGCGCCTATGCCTTCACCAACCTGCAGAGCTTTCTGGACATCTATTACGCCGGCGCCAGTGTGCTCATCACCGAGCAGGACTTTTACGACATGGCCGAGGCGTATCTGCGCAAGGCCGCCGACGACAACGTGGTGCACACCGAAATGTTCTTTGACCCGCAGACGCATACGGCACGCGGCGTCAGCATGGAAACCGTCATCAACGGGCTGCATCGCGCCTGCGTGGATGCACAGGCTCAATTCGGCGTCAGCGCTTCGCTGATCCTGTGTTTCCTGCGCCACCTCAGCGAGGAAGAGGCGTTTGAAACGCTGGAGCAGGCCTTGCCTTATCGCGACAAGTTCATCGGCATCGGGCTCGATTCCGGCGAGGTCGGCAATCCGCCTGAAAAATTCGCCCGCGTGTTTGCGCGCTGCCGTGAACTGGGCTTTCATCTGGTCGCTCATGCCGGTGAGGAAGGCCCACCGGAGTATGTCTGGACAGCGCTCGATGTGCTCAAGGTTGAGCGTGTGGACCACGGCGTGCGCTCCAGCCGCGACGCATCGCTGATGCGGCGCCTGGCCCAGGACCGGATTCCGCTGACCGTGTGCCCGCTCTCCAACCTGAAGCTCTGCGTCTTCCCCGACCTTGCCAGCCACAACCTGCGCGAACTGCTCGATGCCGGGCTGGTGGCCACGGTCAATTCAGACGACCCGGCCTATTTCGGCGGCTACATGAATGACAATYTCACGCATACTTTTGCCGCAGCGGGGCTGAATGCGCAGCATGCCTATGCGCTGGCGCGCAACAGCTTTGAGGCCAGTTTTATCGACGCCTCTGCCAGGGCCCGCTATATCGACAGGCTGAATGAATCGTTCGCGGCATTCGAGTAGGCTATTCGGCAAGCCCACACACAGCTCAACACAACGCATACGCGCCCCAGCATGGAGAAGCATTTATGGCGATGACGCCAAGCGAACAGACGAGTCCCGCATCACACAGTCCCTGGCCCATCGCCCTGGCAGGGCTGGTGGCGCTGGCGGTAGCCATGGGCCTTGGGCGCTTTGCCTTCACCCCGCTGCTGCCCATGATGCTCAACGACGGCGTGGTCGATTTGCCGACCGCCAGCTGGCTGGCCAGCGCCAACTACTTCGGCTACATGCTGGGAGCGATTCTTTGCACGCTGCAGCCCTGGCTGTGGGCACGCTTCAAAGGGCTGCCCTCGCTGGCCTATTCGTCGCTGGTGCGCGCGGGCCTGGTTGCCACGGGCGTGCTCACGCTGGCCATGGGCTGGCATGTCCCGGCTGCGTGGCCGTTTCTGCGCTTTGCCGCGGGCGTGACCAGTGCGGTGGTGTTTGTCTTCACTTCGGGCTGGTGCCTCTCGCAGCTTGYCAAACGCGGCGTTCCCGCGATGGGCGGCATTATCTATGTGGGCCCGGGCGCCGGCATTGTGGTGAGCGGCCTGTTTGCCACAGGCATGGTGGCCTGGCACTGGACGGCCGCGACGGGCTGGATGATTTTCGGCGTGCTGGCGTTTGTGCTGGCCGCCTTGGTGTGGCACATCTTGCGCGGCGGTGACGAGCGCCTCGTCGCACTGGCGCCGCGTGTTGCTGTTCAGCCCGGCGAAGCCGTTCCGCAGCACGGCAACGCTGAAATGACGCTGTTGACGCTGGCCTATGGCCTCGCCGGTTTTGGCTACATCATCACCGCCACCTTTTTGCCTGTGATCGCGCGTGCGGCGCTGCCGGGCTCAGCCTGGCTGGACATGTTCTGGCCTATCTTCGGCCTGGGCGTCATGGTGGGGGCGTTGCTGGCAACACGCCTGCCGCCGGGCAAGGACTTCCGCCTGCTGCTGGCCGGCTGCTACTTCTTGCAGGCCCTGGGCATCGCAGCCAGCCTCTGGAGCCCGAGCCTCGCCGGCTTTGCGCTGGGCAGCCTGATGCTGGGCATTCCGTTC
>NZ_JBFUBD010000378.1:0-2518 GCF_056405935.1 Polaromonas sp. P1_E3 | reverse complement strand
CCCACCACGGCCTGGCTTTTTTTGCCGCGCGGGTGGCAGATCACGCGTTCACCGGTGTCGGTCTCCACCAGCACGTGCCGGCCAAAACCCGCCACCACCAGCCCGGGCCGCGTGCCCGCGACGGGGGCTGCGGCAGGGCGTGCCGGTTTGCTCAAGCCAGCAAGGCGTCAACCTTCGACGCGCAGAAAAAGTCACTGACAGAGACACCGTCGACGTCATGCGTGTTGAAACGCACGGTGCACTTGCCGTAGCTCACCGCCAGGTCCGGGTGATGGTCTTCGGCATTGGCAATGAAGGCCAGCGCGTTCACAAAGGCGATGGTCTCGTAGTAATTCTTGAAGCTGTAGGTTTTTTCCAGCGACCCGTCGATCAGACGCCAGCCCAGGGCCTGCTCGCCATTGAGCTTGCTCAACTGGGTGACAATTTCCGTGGCGCTCAGCGCCCGGCGGTTCTGGTGGATCGGGTTGCTCATGTCGCGGTGCTTTCAACGGAAGGGGTCATGCGGCCCAGCCGCTCAGAGGCGGGCGGATGCGAATAGTAAAACTTCACAAACACCGGGTCGGGCGTCAGGGTGCTGGCGTTGTCCTGGTAGAGCTTGAGCAGGGCGCTCTGCAGGTCCTTGCCGTCGGTTTGCGCCACGGCATAGGCGTCGGCCTCGAACTCGTGTTTGCGCGAGAACTGTGCGAAGACCGGCGAGACAAAGAAGCTGAAGAGTGGCACCACCAGAAGGAACAGCAGCAGTGCGAGCGCGTCGTTGGCGCCGGTGAGGTTGGGACGCACGCCGAGGCCTGTGTAAAACCATACTTGTGACGACAGCCAGCCCAGCAAGGCAAAACCGGCCAGGCTCATGGCAAACATCGAGACGATGCGTTTGATGATGTGCTTGTGCTTGAAATGGCCCAGCTCATGGGCGAGCACGGCGTCAACTTCACCGGGGTTGAGCTGCTTGAGCAGGGTGTCGTAAAACACCACGCGCTTGGCGGCACCGAAGCCGGTGAAATAGGCATTGGCGTGGGCAGAGCGTTTGCTGCCGTCCATCACGAAGAGGCCTTTGGCCGCAAAGCCGCAGCGCTGCATCAGGGCCGTCACGCGCGCCTTCAGCGTCTCGTCTTCGAGCGGTTTGAACTTGTTGAACATCGGCGCGACGACGGTGGGGTAAAGCACCAGCACCAGCAGGTTAAAGCCCATCCAGGCGCCCCAGGCCCACAGCCACCACAGGCTTCCCGCGCTGCCCATCAGCCACAGAATGAGCGCCACGATGGGCAGGCCGATGACAATGCCGACCAGGGTGGACTTCACGAGATCGGCCAGCCAGAGTTTCAGGGTCATCTTGTTGAAGCCGAAACGCTCTTCAATGCGAAAGGTGCTGTACAGGGTGAAGGGCAGGTCGAGCAAACCGCTGATGAGGCCAAAAGCGGCCAGCAGGGCCAGCTGTGGCACCAGCGAGCCCCAGGCGGCCAGGCCGGAACCGGCTATCGCCTGGTTCAGCGTGTCGATGCCGCCCAGCAGCGTCCAGCCCAACAGCACGGCGGCGCCGAAGGCCATCTCCAGCATGCCAAAGCGCGCCTTGGCGATGGTGTAGTCGGCCGCCTTCTGGTGCGCCTGCAGCGAAATGGTGGCCGCAAAGGCAACGGGCACTTCATTGCGGTGTCGGGCCACATGGCGGATCTGCCGCGAAGCCAGGTAGAACTTCGTGAGCAGCCCCAGCACCAGAAAGGCAGAAAACACCCCGGTGAAAACAAGCGAATAGTCGGTCATGGCTGGCAGTTTAGGCGATCAGCGAGAATCGCAAGATGCCTGAAACCGAACCCCTACTTAAAAAATCAGACCAGAACCTTGTCTGGCTGGACTGCGAAATGACCGGCCTCGACCCGGAAAAAGAACGCCTGATCGAAATCGCCGTCATCGTCACCGGCCCGCAACTCACGCCCCGCATTGAGGGCCCGGTTCTGGCGATCCACCAGACCGACGAGTTGCTGGACCAGATGGACAACTGGAACAAGGGCACCCACGGGCGCAGCGGCCTGATCGACAAGGTCAAGGCCAGCACCGTGGACGAGGCCGATGCCGAAGCGCAGATACTGGCTTTTTTGGCCCGATACGTTCCCAAAGGTGTTTCGCCGCTGTGCGGAAACACCATCAGCCAGGACAGGCGCTTCCTGGTCAAGTACATGCCCAAACTTGAAGCCTTCCTGCATTACCGGAACGTTGATGTCAGCACCTTCAAGGAGCTGGCCAAACGCTGGAGTCCCGAGGTTTACAGCGCCTTCAAAAAGCGCCAGAGCCATACCGCCCTGGCCGATGTGCATGAGTCGATTGACGAACTTGAGCACTATCGACAACACTTCCTGAAGTGAATTTCGTTTAAGCCATTTCGGCGGTTTAGCCAGGCAGGGCGGGCGCAAGCAGCTATTGAAATGATAGCGGGTGCGCACGGTACAGGCTGGCGGCAGGACGCCGCAATGCCTCCGGTTGAGCAGGGGACTGGTAGAAACCCGTAAAGCACGCTATACTCGTG
>NZ_JBFUBD010000377.1:0-2550 GCF_056405935.1 Polaromonas sp. P1_E3 | reverse complement strand
GGGTCGCACTTGGGCAGCATCTTGCCGATCAGGGCATGGCCAGACTCGTGGTAAGCCGTGTTGCGGCGTTCTTCTTCGGGCATGACCATGCTTTTACGCTCGGGGCCCATGAGGATCTTGTCCTTGGCTTTTTCGAAGTCCTGCATCTCGACGGTGCGCGCATTGCGGCGTGCAGCCATCAGGGCGGCTTCGTTGCACAGGTTGGCGAGGTCGGCGCCGGACATGCCGGGCGTACCGCGGGCGATGACGCTCGGACTCACGTCCTGGCCAAGCGGGACCTTGCGCATATGCACATTGAGAATCTGCTCGCGGCCGCGAATATCGGGCAGCGTCACATAGACCTGGCGGTCAAAACGGCCGGGGCGCAGCAAGGCAGCGTCCAGGATGTCGGGGCGGTTGGTGGCAGCCACCACAATCACGCCGACGTTGGTTTCAAAGCCGTCCATCTCGACCAGCATCTGGTTCAGTGTCTGCTCGCGTTCGTCGTTGCCACCGCCCAGACCGGCGCCGCGCTGGCGGCCGACCGCGTCAATTTCATCGATGAAGATGATGCAGGGCGCGTTCTTCTTGGCGTTGTCGAACATGTCGCGCACGCGGGATGCGCCCACGCCGACAAACATTTCAACGAAATCAGAGCCGGAAATCGAGAAAAACGGCACCTTGGCCTCGCCGGCAATGCTTTTGGCCAGCAGGGTTTTACCGGTGCCCGGAGGGCCAACCAGCAGCAAGCCACGCGGAATGCGGCCGCCCAGTTTCTGGAATTTGGCAGGGTCTTTCAGGAAGTCGACCACTTCCTTGACTTCTTCCTTGGCCTCGTCGCAGCCTGCCACGTCGGCAAAAGTCACCGGATTGGTGGATTCATCGAGCAGGCGCGCCTTGGACTTCCCGAAGCTGAAGGCCCCGCCCTTGCCGCCGCCCTGCATCTGCCGCATGAAATAAATCCACACGCCAATCAGCAGCAGCATGGGTCCCCAGCTGATGAGCAGGGACGTAAGCAGGGAGGTTTCTTCGCGGGGCTTGACGTCAAACTTCACGTCATTGGCGATCAGGTCGCCGACCAGGCCGCGGTCCAGGTAAGTGGCTGTTGTGCGGACCTTGCGGTCGTCCACAGTGGTGGCCGAAATCTCGGTGCCGCCCTGGCCTTCGGCGATGGTGGCCTGCTTGATGCGCTTGCCGCGCACTTCTTCCAGGAACTCGGAGTAACCCAGGTAGTTCGAGCCGGCGCTACCGCGTGGATCAAATTGCTTGAATACGGTAAACAGCACCATGGCGATAACCAGCCAGATTGCAATTTTGGAAAACCACTGATTGTTCAAGGACTACTCCGGTATAAGAACAAAAGTCACATGCGCCTGATTTTAGGCGTTTCAAGGGCAAAAACAGCGTAATCCCCTGCCGGCCCCTGGATTGAAGCGGGTTTAGGTGATTTTTGCCACCACATTGCCCTCATTGTGCAGCTTCGGCACGCCTTTTTAGCCCCCGGCCAATCAGGAAAATCTCTGACGATCCCGGACGCGATGCTTTGGGTTTCAGGGGTTTCACCGTCTTGAAGGTGTCCTTGAAAAGTTTCACGAGCTGGTCGTATCCGCTGCCGTGAAAAAGCTTCACCACCAGCGTGCCGTCCGGTTTCATCCGGTTTTGGGCAAATTCCACGGCCAGCTCAATCAGGTGGGCGATCCGGGCTGCGTCGGCAGACTCAATACCCGACAGGTTGGGCGCCATGTCCGAGATCACAAGATCGACCCGTATTTGCCCTTCCGACGAGGCCAGCGCCTGCTCCAGCTTTTCCAGCACCTCCGCCTCCCGGAAGTCGCCCTGGATGAAAGTCACCCCTTCGATCGGCTCCATGGGCAGCAGATCCAGCCCGATGATGCGGCCATTGAGCTCCCCTGCTGCCGCGCCGGTGGGCGACAGCTTGCGCCTGACATACTGGCTCCAGGCACCTGGGGTGCTGCCCAGGTCGACCACACAGTCTCCCGGACGGATTAGTCCAAACGTCTCGTCAATTTCCTTCAATTTGTAAGCGGCGCGCGCCCGATAGCCCTCTTTCTGGGCCAGCTTGACGTAGGGATCGTTGATGTGGTCGTGCAACCACGCCTTGTTGACCTTTTTTCCTTTGGCGCCAGCTTTGGAAACCGCTTTGGCTGCGGCTTTCGAGTCGGTCTGTGTGCCGGGTTTGAAGTCGGTCTTGGCATTTACTTTCATGGGGTCTATTGTCGTCTTCCCGACTCCCCCGATAATTGGGGCATGGCTCAAATACAACTTACCCCCGCCCAGCGCAAGGATCACCGCGCCGATGCCCATCACCTGAACGCAGTGGTGATGATCGGCTCCGACGGCCTGACCGCTGCCGTCAAGAAAGAAACCGATGCGGCCCTGAACGCGCACGGCCTCATCAAGGTGCGGGTTCAATCAGACGACCGCGCCGGCCGCGAAGCGATTTTCCAGACCCTGGCGGATGAACTCAATGCCGCCCCCATCCAGCACATCGGCAAGTTGCTGGTGCTGTGGCGCCCCATGCCCCCGAAGGAAAAGAAGGTCAACGAAGAC
>NZ_JBFUBD010000376.1:0-2556 GCF_056405935.1 Polaromonas sp. P1_E3 | reverse complement strand
GCGTGTGGGACGTCGTGTTTGTGCGCGCCTGATCTTGCGGCTGCGCGGGCGTGAGCAAAACACCCAAGCTCGGGCTGCACGGCATGCCCACGCGGGCGGGCATCAGCCCCAGCTGCGTCGGGCTGCCGGCGGGCGGCTGGCCCAGCATCACTGATTTCCTGATAGAACGCTTCCCGGCCATCTCGCGCGAAGTCTGGCTGCAACGCATGCACGATGGCTTGGTGGTCGATGAATTTGGCGAAGCTGTCACGGCCGAACGCCCCTACCGCGGCCACATGCGCGTGTACTACTACCGCGCACTGGATGAAGAGCCGCGCATCCCGTTTGAAGAGGCCGTGCTGTTCCAGGACGAACACCTGGTCGTGGCCGACAAGCCGCATTTTTTGCCAGTCACGCCCTCCGGCCACTACCTGCAAGAGACCCTGCTGGTGCGCCTGAAGAACCGGCTCGGCATCGACGGCCTGGTGCCCATCCACCGCATCGACCGTGAAACCGCGGGCCTGGTGCTGTTTTCCGTCAACCCGGCGGAGCGTGATGCCTACCAGTCACTATTCCGCCGGCATGAGGTCACGAAGCATTACGAAGCCGTGGCGCCATGGCGCGGCGACATCGGCTTTCCCCTCACGCGCAAAAGCCGCATCATTGAAGACGAGCCATTTTTCCGGCAGCGTGAAGTCCAGGGCGAGCCCAACAGCCACACGCTGATCGATGTGATCAAGGTACACGGCGACTACGCGCTGTATGCGCTCAGCCCCGTCACAGGCAAGAAGCACCAGCTACGCGTGCACATGAACGCGCTCGGCCTGCCGCTGCTCAATGACCGCATGTACCCGCCGGTGGATGTGACGCCCGACGACGACTACCGCTACCCGCTGCAGCTGCTGGCCAAATCCATTGCCTTCATGGACCCGGTGACGGGTGAGCAGCGACGCTTTGACAGCCGGTTGGCGCTGCGGGATCTGTAGCGTTGATCAGACCTTGGGATATGTCGCGACTGGCGCCAGCCGAAGGCGGTTCACGGGAACGATGGGTCRGGCGTCGTGTTGGACCACCACCTCCCACAGCGCTTTCTTGCGAACATACTTCTTGGTCGTCTGGTGTTCCCTGGACAAGACCTGCCATCCGGTTGCGAACAGTTCGTCGACGCCCTGCGCATCGAAGAACCTCTTGGCCTGGCCGTCAACAAGGTAGTAGTTTGGCTCAATGGCAGGATGCCCAGTGGCTCCAAAGTTCTTGTCCTCGACCGAGTTCAGCCGGCACAAGAACAGCCCACCCGGCTTGAGCGTCTGCCTGATCCGGCTCACAAGTGCCACGGTTTCATGCCATGGAAAGTAATGCAGGGTAAGGCTTGCCACCACGGCACCAGCTTCGCCAGAGCAGAGGGGAAACGGATCCCTGATGTCCTGGCATGAGATGCGTGCCTGGGGTGCCCGCAGCTTCGCAGCGGCGACAGAAGCGGCGGAAAGATCGAAGGCGACAACGGAAAGGCCGGCACCAACCAAGGTGGACGTGTCTGCGCCCGTGCCACAGCCAATCTCAAGCACCGGCAGTGAGCCAGCGGACTCCTGGAGCATCGGAAGCCATCGGCTAAGCCACGGATCGTGAAGCATTTGTTCCTCGACTCCTAACGTAAAAAGACCGGAACCATCAATGCCTACGGCGAAACGCCTCTTCCAGTACTGCGAGTTCTTCATGTTGCTTCAGCACCGTTCGCTCCCCGACACAGCCGTATCCGTTGGACATGAGAGGCATTCAACAGCCGCCCCGCGGAACTGACAATAGCATCACGGCGTAGCGCGGCCGGCCGTTGAATGTCCGCTCGATGGAAAGGTTAGACCGCATTTGATGCAGACCCAGAGCCTGAGGAATCTTGCAGCTCCCAGTAGCGCCGGGCTTCTGCGGGCAGGAGTGCGAGAACTCTTTCAAAAGCCTGTGTATCTACGTGCCTGCTCAGTGCAGTGGCTACCGAGACGACAGCATCTGGCGGCGAGAAGTTGTGTTCGGGACGAACCGAGCGGACATCAGCGAGCCAGTCAGCCGGCTCGCCGAAGGGCAAGACAGCTTGCTGGGGGTTCCAATCTTCAATGAAGAGGGCGCGAATCATGGGTGGAAGCACCGCGGCGAAAGCAAGCGCCTGGTTTACTGAAAGGCGATTGCGGAAGGCGTGCAACACACCAACCACCATGTTCCAGGCCATATTCGTTGTAGCCAGACTCGCGCAATCGCGAGCATCGACCATGAAGCGTTCGAACTGAAGAGTCGGATTCTGATACTCAAAAGGTAGCGTCATCGTTGCATGCGGTCTGACGGGCAAGTTAGGTTGAAGTTCCGCACAATCGGCGCACACCTCAGACCGGACCATCGTTGATTCCCTCAAAGAACCCACCGATTCGTTGCCATATTTCCTCTGGTAACAGCTTGCCTGAGATAAAAAGCCAAATCAAGTAAAGGGACATGCACCCTCCAGCAATCAGCGAAGGCAGAAAGGCCCACTGCCACCGGCCTTGCAAAGGAACACCGGCCCACCAGCCGACCCCCATGATTGCAAGGCACACT
>NZ_JBFUBD010000375.1:0-2556 GCF_056405935.1 Polaromonas sp. P1_E3 | reverse complement strand
GATTGCGGCCGCGGCACGTTTACGCACCGCCATGCGGTCATTCACGACCAGAACCGCGAGAAGTTCGACACCGGTACCTATGTGCCGCTGCAAAACGTGGCCGACAACCAGGCGCCGTTCGTCGTCATCGACTCCATCCTGTCGGAAGAAGCCGTGCTGGCGTTTGAATACGGCTATGCATCGAATGATCCCAACACGCTCGTGATCTGGGAAGCCCAGTTCGGTGATTTCGCCAACGGTGCGCAGGTCGTGATCGACCAGTTCATCGCCTCGGGTGAAGTCAAGTGGGGCCGCGTCAACGGCATCACGCTGATGCTGCCGCACGGCTATGAAGGCCAGGGCCCTGAGCACAGCTCGGCACGCCTTGAGCGCTTCATGCAGTTGTCGGCGGACACCAACATGCAGGTGGTGCAACCCACCACGGCCAGCCAGATTTTCCACGTGCTGCGCCGCCAGATGGTGCGCAACCTGCGCAAGCCGCTGGTCATCATGACGCCCAAGTCGCTGTTGCGCAACAAGGACGCCACTTCGCCGCTATCCGAGTTCACCAAGGGTGGGTTCCAGACCATCATCCCCGAGACCAAGGATGACATCAATAAAAAGGCCGACAAGGTCAAGCGCATCATCGCGTGTTCGGGCAAGGTGTATTACGACCTGGCCAAGAAGCGTGAAGAAAAGGGCATTGACGATACGGCCATCCTCCGTGTTGAGCAGCTTTATCCGTTCCCCCACAAGGCTTTTGCAGCCGAGCTGAAAAAGTACCCGAACGCCACCGACATCGTGTGGTGCCAGGACGAGCCACAAAACCAGGGCGCCTGGTTCTTTGTGCAGCACTACATCCACGAGAACATGTTCGAAGGTCAAAAACTGGGCTATTCCGGCCGCGCTGCTTCAGCATCACCGGCCGTGGGCTATTCGCACTTGCACCAGGAGCAGCAAAAGGCGCTGGTGGACGGCGCGTTTGCCAAGCTCAAGGGTTTTGTGCTGACCAAGTAAGGCCGCACGAATTCCCGAACCAAGACACGAACACAAGAACGAACCCGAAAGAATCAACATGGCTATCGTAGAAGTCAAAGTCCCCCAGCTGTCCGAGTCCGTGGCTGAGGCCACCATGCTGCAGTGGAAGAAAAAAGTCGGTGATGCAATCGCCGTGGATGAAATCCTGATTGAGATCGAAACCGACAAGGTGGTGCTGGAAGTGCCGGCACCTTCCGCGGGTGTGCTGACCGAGCTGGTCGTCGCCGACGGCGGCACGGTGGTGTCGGATCAGGTGATTGCCCGGATCGATACCGAAGGCAAAGCGGGTGCCGCTGCTCCTGCAGCCGCCCCGGCGGCGGCCGCTGCAGCACCTGCCGCTGCTGTGGCGTCCGCGCCTGCTCCCGCAGCCGGTGGTTCCATGGCTGGCGTTCCCATGCCCGCTGCAGCCAAGCTGATGGCTGACAACAACCTTGCTGCCGGCTCGGTGCCTGGAACCGGCAAAGATGGCCGCGTCACCAAGGGTGACGTCCTCGGTGCTGCCGCTAGCGGTGCCAAGCCGGCCGCTGCCGCCATCCCAACGGGCGTGCCGACCGCGGCCTTGCCGCAGGTTGCTGCTTCGGCTAAACCTTCCGATCTGGGTGACCGCCCTGAGCAGCGCGTCCCCATGAGCCGCCTGCGCGCGCGTATCGCCGAGCGCCTGTTGCAGTCCCAGTCCACCAACGCCATCCTGACCACGTTCAACGAAGTGAACATGGCGCCTGTCATGGAAATGCGCAAGCGCTTCCAGGAAAAGTTTGAAAAAGAACATGGCGTAAAGATCGGCTTCATGAGCTTCTTTGTGAAGGCCGCTGTGCATGCGCTGAAGAAGTATCCCGTGCTCAACGCGTCGGTTGACGGCAATGACATCGTGTATCACGGTTACTTCGACATCGGCATCGCGGTGGGCTCACCCCGCGGCCTGGTGGTTCCCATCCTGCGCAATGCCGACCAGATGAGCTTTGCAGACATCGAAAAGAAAATTGCCGAATACGGCGCCAAGGCGCGCGACGGCAAGCTGGGCATTGAGGAAATGTCGGGCGGTACTTTCTCGATCTCCAATGGTGGCGTGTTCGGCTCCATGCTGTCCACCCCGATCATCAACCCGCCGCAGTCAGCGATTCTGGGCGTGCATGCGACCAAGGACCGCGCCGTGGTGGAAAACGGCCAGATCGTGGTGCGCCCGATGAACTACCTGGCCATGAGCTATGACCACCGCATCGTCGACGGTCGTGAAGCCGTGCTGGGCCTGGTGGCGATGAAGGAAGCGCTGGAGGATCCTGCACGTCTGCTGTTCGACATCTAAGGCTGTTGATGCGCCGCCTCGCTGCCTGCTTGGCCTGCACGTTGAGCGTGGGCCTGGCTGCGGCTGCGGCGCCGGTTGGCGACAACTGGAGCGGTTACTACGGACTGCAATGGGTTAGYGTTTCGCAGGCGGGGGCCCGGCTGGTACTGGCAAACGCGCCGGACGCTGACCCGGGGAAGCTGGTTGAAAAATACCAGACGGACCTGGCGCGATGGACCATTGCCGATGTGCGGACC
>NZ_JBFUBD010000374.1:0-2559 GCF_056405935.1 Polaromonas sp. P1_E3 | reverse complement strand
ACGCATTCCTGAGCGCATCGTCCACGCACGCGGCTCAGGCGCGCACGGGTTCTTCGAGTGCTACAAGCCCTTCACGCGCTACACCCGGGCCGCGCCCTTTCAGGAGGAAGGAAAGATCACACCGGTGTTCGTCCGCTTTTCCACCGTGCAGGGCGAACGGGGCTCCAAGGATACGGCGCGCGATGTCCGTGGTTTTGCCGTGAAGTTTTATACCGACGAGGGCAACTGGGACCTGGTGGGCAACAACATGCCGGTGTTCTTTATCCAGGATGCGATGAAGTTTCCCGACCTCGTTCATGCCGTGAAACCCGAGCCGCACCACCAGATGCCGCAGGCCGCCAGCGCGCACGACACCTTCTGGGATTTTGTGTCGCTGATGCCGGAGTCGACCCACATGCTGATGTGGCTGATGAGCGACCGGGCCATCCCGCGCAGCTACGCCACCATGCAGGGCTTTGGGGTGCACAGCTACCGCTTTGTGAACGGCGCGGGCGAATCGGTGTTTGTGAAGTTCCACTGGAGCCCGAAGTTCGGCACGCATTCGCTGGTGTGGGACGAAGCCGTGAAGATTTCCGGGGCCGATCCGGACTTTCACCGCCGCGACCTGTGGGAGCGCATCGAGGCCGGCGTGTACCCCGAGTGGGAGCTGGGCGTGCAGGTCTTTACGGAAGAAGAGGCCGAAAAATTCAGCTTCGACATCCTCGACGCCACCAAGATCATTCCTGAAGAACTGGTTCCGCTGCAGCCGCTGGGCCGCATGGTGCTGAACCGCAACCCCGACAACTTTTTCGCCGAAACCGAGCAGGTGGCTTTTTGCACCGCGCATGTGGTGCCGRGCATTGATTTTTCGAACGACCCGTTGCTGGCCGGCCGTATCCACTCCTATGTGGACACACAGATCTCACGCCTGGGCGGACCGAATTTCCACGAGATCCCGATCAATGCGCCGCTGGCGCAGGTACACAACAACCAGCGTGACGGCATGCATCGCCAGGCGATCCCGCGCGGACGCGTCGCATATGAACCGAACTCGCTGGCCGGCGGCTGCCCCTTCCAGGCGGGGGCGGCGCAAGGTTTTGTCAGCGTGCCGGCACGCCTGCAGGCGCAGGAGGACCATGTGAAGGTGCGYGCCAAGCCGGAAAAGTTTGCCGACCACTACACGCAGGCCGCGCTCTTCTACAACAGCCAGACGCCGGTGGAACAAGCGCACATTGCGGCAGCCTTTCGCTTCGAGTTGAGCAAGGTGACGGTGCCGGCGGTGCGCGAACGCATGGTGTCATCGCTGCGCAATGCCTCTGAGCCGCTGGCACAGAAGGTGGCGCAAGGGCTGGGGATGACCACGCTGCCGGCCCCCATGCCGCTCGCCATTCCCAAACCCGCGAAACCGGAAGTGACCGCATCACCGGCGCTTTCCCTGACCGCGCGCCCCGGCGACGGCAGCATTGCCGGGCGCAAGGTTGCCGTGCTGGTAGCACCCGGTGTGGCCGGCGCCGTGATTGACCAGCTGCAGGCCGCCCTGGCCGCCGAGGGCGCGGTGCCGCGGCTGGTCGGGCCGCACATCGGCGCGGTGACAACAGCCGAAGGGCAACTGGTGGACGCCGACGCTTCGCTTGAAAACGAGCCCGGCTTCCTGTTTGACGCGCTGGTGCTGCCGGACGGTGAAGACGCAGTGGCTGCGTTGGCGGGCGATGGCCATACGATGGAATTCATCAAGGACCAGTACCGCCACTGCAAGACCATCCTGGCGCTTGGCGCTTCGGCGCGGCTGCTGGAGCAGGCCGGCATAGGGGCTGCCCCGGGCGCGGCGGTCAAGGGCAGGAAGGGTGCGCCGGCAGACCCCGGCCTCCTGGTGGAAGCCTCGGGAGATGTGACTGCCGCCCTCGCCCGTTTTATCAAGGCGATGGGACGGCACCGCCACTACGAGCGCGAAACGGATCCGCCCGCCGTCTGACGGCGACGGACGGGTGTGCAGGCTTAATGCACGGCGTCCGCCGCCCCGGCGCCGGACTTGCTGCCGGCTGCGGTACCGGCCGTGCGCAGCAGCAACGCGCCCAGAACGGCAGCGCTGGCGGCAAAGACCGCGCCAATCACAAACGCCAGCTGGTAACCGCCATTGAGCGCCCTCACGGCATCGGCACCCGCACCGGCCAGCGCGCCGGTGCGCGCCGCCGCCAGGCTGGCCAGCACCGCCAGCCCCAGCGCACCGCCCATCATGAAAGCCGTATTGACGACCCCCGAGGCAATGCCGGACTCGGCCGGATCCACGTCGCTCATGGCGGCCAGCAATACGGGGTTGAAAGCCATGCCCGCGCCCAGCCCCAGCAGCAGCATGCCGGGCAATACATCAAGCGCGAAGTTGCCGCCGACCGGGGCACGCGCGAACAACGCCAGGCCCAGCGCGGCCAGCAGCAGCCCGGCTGACAGCGGCGCGCGTATGCCGAAGCGCATGACAATCCTGGCCGACAGGCCCAGCGAGAAGGCCGCCATGATCAGGTTGGCGGGCAGGAAGCCCAGGCCCACCTGCATGGCGGTGTAGCCCAGCACCAGCTGCATATACAG
>NZ_JBFUBD010000373.1:0-2562 GCF_056405935.1 Polaromonas sp. P1_E3 | reverse complement strand
GAGCAGGGCTGCCAATGATCGTAATTCCTCACCGGCCTGTCACACATCGTGACATGTAGGCTTGACAGCCCCTCCCCTAATTAGGGGATGCGATATCTGGCGAAATATAGGAAAGTGCACAAGTAACGCGTGAATGGTGCAGTGTGGCGTAATTTCTTGCACCAATTACCTACCAGCGGTCCGTACTGACACGCCTCAGTCGGCTCCATGAAATCGCCCCATTTGAAGGGTTACGTCATGTCACAACGATTTCCCGACGCAATCGCTGACTCAATCAACCGCATCAGCCTGACTAATCCGCGCGTCGTGGAGTCGTGGTGCTGTGAGTTGAAATGTACAGAGTACGAATTGCGTGTGGCCGTCTATGCGGTAGGTAGCGAGCCTGACGAGATCCGCAGTTATTTTCATCGCAGCAGGGACACCTGCCAGCAATGATTGCCAGCTGATAAATACTGGCGTCAAGACACTTTCCCAAGTCTTCAACGGAGAGCCAGGCCATCCCGGCTTACAGCGTTCCGCCCCCTCTCCAATTGGAGGATGCATCTGGTGGCTTACGCGGCAACGGCCACGCTCGATGAGAAGATGGAGTGCTCCCATGCCACGACGACGAACGCCTCGCCACCTCCGATCGCTTGTAAACCTGTTGCCAGGATTGTTTGCCGGCGCTGGAGCCTTTGCCGTCAGCCTTTTCGACGAATGCTCAATGATGCCGGCCACTGTTGAGTGCCAGGGCTTGATCCCAGCCTGGGGTTATCTCGTGGCGTTTGCAGTCGTTATTGCATCGATCGCCTGGACTTGCTGGGCCTGGTACAAGGACCACGTCTGCGGCGACTACGAGGCGGTCATGATGATGGGTAAGGACAGATAAAGGCACTGACCAGTCAGGCTGGGCTCAGTGATTRCAATTGATTGCAAAGCTAAATAGGTGACGGGCGTAAAAAAGCCCGCTCGGGCGGGCCTTGGAAAATCTGGACGTGGACTCTTACGCGGCCCACGTTACGGCAATTCACATGCAGGAGCTATCTTGTTTTTCTCGTCGTGAAAGCTCTTGTCGACGTGCCGCCGTGAGAATCGGCTTTGCCTGGCCAGGCTTTTCAGCGGTGCTTGCCGCTGAAGTACTGTATTTTATCACAGTCTCCACACTCAACAAAAACAGGCAGAGATCCTGTCTGACGCAATCAGTCGATCTGGGGCTATCACCGTGGGACGCGGGCGCTCTATGGTGAATATCTGTTCCACCTCTGCGAGGTCTGCATGAAACCGTCCACCGCACCACCAGCAAAACCGCCAATGAATTGGGCAGGTCCAGCCTCGCAGTCGGCTTCCACCCCCGAGCCTGTCAATCTTGAAGAAGAATCTGTCGCTGGCGAGGAGGACCCAGGGGCAGCACTGGACTTACCCCAATCCACGCCTGTGAAACAACCCAACGAAAAAGCCCCTAAAGATCATTGATCCTTAAGGGCTTCGCGTATCTGGCGGAGAGGGTGGGATTCGAACCCACGGTACCTTGCGGTACGCCTGATTTCGAGTCAGGTACATTCGGCCACTCTGCCACCTCTCCAGTTTGTCTGAACCCGTGATTCTAGCAGGGCTGAAAGGGGGTCTTACCCAGCATGAGCCGCGGAACCGGCTTTGCCGGGCCGCAAGGCGGGCGGCCCCCTCGGGGGGCAGGGAGCTACACGAAGTGAGCGACCGTGGGGGCTCTACTTGGCCAGCACCTTGATGCCGCCCATGTACGGTTGCAGCACCTCCGGCACGGTGACAGAACCATCGGCGAGCTGGTAGTTCTCGAGCACGGCAACCAGGGTGCGGCCAACCGCCAGTCCTGAGCCATTGAGGGTGTGCACAAACTCGTTCTTGCCTTGGGCATTCTTGAAGCGGGCCTGCAGGCGGCGGGCCTGGAAGGCTTCGCAGTTCGAAACCGAGCTGATTTCACGGTAGGTGTTTTGCGCCGGCAGCCACACCTCCAGGTCGTAGGTCTTGGCGGCGCCAAAGCCCATGTCGCCGGTGCACAGCAGCATGACGCGGTAAGGCAGGCCAAGCTTTTGCAAAATGGCCTCGGCATGGCCCGTCATGGCTTCCAGCGCTTCGTAGCTTTTCTCGGGGTGGGTGATCTGCACCATCTCGACCTTGTCGAACTGGTGCTGGCGGATCATTCCGCGGGTGTCGCGGCCATAGCTGCCGGCTTCTGACCTGAAGCACGGTGTATGCGCGGTGTACTGAAGCGGCAAATCAGCTTCGGCAACGATTTCGTCGCGCACAAAGTTGGTCAGCGGCACTTCGGATGTAGGGATCAGGTAGAGCGCGGTGCTTTCGGCTWCAGCGGCGCCTTCTTGCCCGCCCTTCCTGGCGGCAAACAAATCTTCTTCAAACTTGGGCAGCTGACCCGTGCCGCGCAGCGAATCACCGTTGACGATGTAAGGCGTGTAGCACTCGGTGTAGCCGTGCTCCTGCGTCTGCACGTCGAGCATGAACTGCGCCAGCGCACGGTGCAGGCGCGCCAGCTGGCCCTTCATCACGGTAAACCGCGAGCCGGTCAGCTTGGTGCCCAGCTCAAAGTCC
>NZ_JBFUBD010000372.1:0-2569 GCF_056405935.1 Polaromonas sp. P1_E3 | reverse complement strand
CGTGAGCACTGCCTGCGCTCCGCTGGCCTTGATCTTCGCGGCATACGGAATGAAGTCCTTGACGCGGCCCAGCGCGTGCAGCTCGTCGCCGACGATTTGAACATCGGGACGCTGCACGCCCAGCTGCTTGCGTGCCTCGCGCAGCACGGCCTGGCCGAAGCTGTAATCCTGACCGATGAGGTAAATACTTTTGAGCGCCCTGTCGTCCCGGAGCACATCCATGAGCGCAGCCATGCGCATGTCGGCATGTGCATCAAAGCGGAAATGCCAGTAACTGCACTTTTCATTCGTCAGGATCGGGTCGACCGCCGAATAGTTCAGGAACAGCACACGCTTGTTGGGCTCACGCTCGTTGTGCTTGTTGATGGCGTCGATGAGCACGGCCGCGATGGCGGAGGAGTTGCCCTGCGCAATGATGGTTACACCGTCGTCGATGGCCGAACGCAAGGCGGCCAGCGCCTCTTCGTTCTGGCCCTTGCTGTCGTAGCGTTCGACCACCAGGTTGCGCGGCCCGCCGGCCAGCTTGACGCCACCGCGCGCGTTGACGCGCTCGGTCGCCCAGACCAGGTTGCGAAACACCGCTTCGCCGGTGTTGGCGAACGCGCCCGACAGGCTTTCGATAAGCGCGATGCGTACCGGCGGCTGGCCGGCGGTTTGTGCTCCGGCTCCCACGCAGGCGCAGAGACATAGGGCCGTGAACAGGCGTTTCAAGTGTTTGTGCATAAAAAAATAGCTCTCTGTTTTCTCTTGATTTCGCTTGAATAAACCGGCAGCACACCTAACTGGTGTGCATGCGGCAATCACGGTGAACGCCGCGCAGTGTAAGGGGAAAACGCCCCTTGTTAACCATCAAGGAATCGTCATGTTTTACTCTCTCGCCAACCGCCCCGCTCGCGCCTTTCATCGCCACTATGCGCCTGTCGTGAGCAATGGCGCGCTCGAAAAATTCCTCAACGACACCTTCTCTTCGCTCTCCGACACCGGCGCCGCCAAGGCCGCCAGCGTGGAAGATCTTGAGAAAGCCTACAGCCTGCAGCTCGACGTTCCCGGCCTGGCCCGCGAACAACTGGACATCGGCATCGAAGGTGACGTGGTCCGCGTGTCCAGCAAGGAAGATGCGCCCCGCAAGATCAAGGCCGCATGGCGTTTTCCGCTGGAAATCGATACCGCCAACAGCAGCGCAAAGCTTGAGAACGGCGTACTGACGTTGACGTTGGGCAAAAAAGTTCCCGTCAGCAACGTCACCCACCTCGACATCCAGTAACGGGATCGTCCGGACTTCAGGCGATACGGCTCAGGCCGCCTCTGCCTGGAGTTCAGCAAGATTCCAACGCGGCTTCACATCAAAGGTGTAGCTGCGCTTCAGCGCTTCAAGCCCGGCTTGCAAGCGCATGCCGGCAGCCAGCGCGATCATGGCGCCGTTGTCTGTGCACAAATGCAGCTCGGGGTAGTGCACGCGGATGCCACGTTGGCTGCATGCCGCGTTGAGCTGGTTGCGCAGCAGCGCATTCGCGCCCACGCCACCGGCTACCACCAGCCGCTTGAGTCCGGTTTGCGCCATGGCGGTCAATGATTTTTTCACCAGCACCTCAACGATGGCCGCCTGTGTGGCCGCCGCCAGGTCAGCCTTGCGGCTCTCCAGGTCCGGCCCCAGTTTTTTGGCCTGCGTCAGCACCGCGGTCTTGAGCCCTGCAAACGAAAAATCCAGGTCACCGCTGTGCAGCAACGGCCGTGGCAACTTGAAAGCTGCGCCGTCACCCCCTTCCGCCAACTTCGACAAATGCGGCCCGCCGGGATACGGCAGCCCCATCAGCTTGGCCGACTTGTCAAAGGCCTCGCCCGCCGCATCATCAATGGTTTCACCGAGCAATTCGTAACTGCCCACCCGGTCCACCCGCATCAGCTGCGTATGCCCACCGGAGACCAGCAGCGCCACAAAAGGAAACTCAGGCGGGTCAGCACTTAAAAAGGGTGACAGCAAATGCCCTTCCAGGTGATGCACACCCATGGCCGGTTTGCCCAGCGCTGCCGCCAGTGAACAGGCCACCCCCGCGCCCACCAGCAGCGCCCCCGCCAGCCCGGGGCCGCGCGTGTAAGCCACCACATCCACCTGCGCCAGCGTGCTGCCCGCTTCCGCCATCACCTGGTGAGTCAAAGGCAAGACGCGCCGGATATGGTCACGGCTCGCCAGTTCAGGCACCACACCACCATAAGCCTGGTGCATGTCAATCTGGCTGAACAAGGCATGCGACAGCAGGCGCGGCACACCGCTGCCACTGGCATCCACCAGCGCCACACCGGTTTCATCACAACTCGATTCGATTCCAAGAACTCTCATGGATCAAGTGTAGACCCCCGTTCAGAGTCACTGCGTGTAGCCCATTCCCCCCTCAAGGGGCAGCGCCTGGGGCCGGCAAAGCCAGATCCGTCCCCACTGGCGAAATCCCTTTTGGATAAATACGCCCTGAATCTTCAACCCAGCACAAGCCGCGGGACTGGCTCTGCCAGACCGCAGGCGGGCGGCCCCCTCGGGGGGCAGGGAGCTACACGAAGTGAGCGACCGTGGGGG
>NZ_JBFUBD010000371.1:0-2585 GCF_056405935.1 Polaromonas sp. P1_E3 | reverse complement strand
GGCACCGTGATCGACGTGCAGGTCTTCACCCGCGAAGGCATCGTGCGTGACAAGCGCGCCCAGCAGATCATCGACGACGAGCTCAAGCGCTTCCGCCTGGACCTGAACGACCAGCTGCGCATCGTCGAGGCCGACGCGTTCGACCGTATCGAAAAACTGCTGATCGGCAAGGTTGCCAACGGCGGCCCGAAGAAGCTGGCCAAGGGTACCAAGATCGACAAGGCCTATCTGGCCGACGTCGAGAAGTACCACTGGTTTGACATTCGTCCTGCTGATGACGAAGTGGCAGCACAGCTTGAAAGCGTCAAGAACTCGATGGAGCAGACGCGCCACAGCTTCGACCTGTCGTTCGAGGAAAAGCGCAAGAAACTCACGCAGGGCGACGAGTTGCCAGCGGGCGTGCTCAAGATGGTCAAGGTTTACCTGGCCGTCAAGCGCCGTCTGCAGCCTGGCGACAAGATGGCCGGCCGCCACGGCAACAAGGGTGTCGTGTCCAAGATCGTTCCGGTCGAAGACATGCCGCACATGGCCGATGGCACACCGTGTGACATCGTGCTGAACCCGCTTGGCGTGCCTTCACGGATGAACGTGGGCCAGGTGCTTGAAGTGCATCTGGGTTGGGCCGCCAAGGGTCTGGGCCATCGCATCGGCGACATGCTGCAAGCCGAAGCCAAGGTGCAGGAAGTCCGCAAGTTCATGGAGACGGTCTACAACAAGTCCGGTCGTGCAGAAGACCTGGCGAAGTTGTCGGATACCGACATCATCGAGATGGCCGCTAACCTGACCACCGGTGTGCCTTTTGCCACTCCGGTGTTTGACGGTGCTTCCGAAGCTGAAATCATGGGCATGCTCCAGCTGGCCTACCCGGACGACATCGCCAAGGCCAAGGGCCTCACGGCGACGCGTACGCAGGCACAGCTGTACGACGGCCGCACGGGCGACGCTTTCGAGCGCACGACCACGGTGGGCTACATGCACTTCCTGAAACTTCACCATCTGGTGGACGACAAGATGCACGCGCGCTCGACCGGCCCTTACTCGCTCGTTACCCAGCAGCCGCTGGGCGGCAAGGCGCAGTTCGGCGGACAGCGTTTCGGCGAGATGGAGGTCTGGGCGCTGGAAGCGTACGGCGCCGCCTACACGCTGCAGGAAATGCTCACTGTCAAGTCCGACGACGTGCAGGGCCGTACCAAGGTCTACGAAAGCATTGTCAAGGGCGAGCACGCGATCACGGCCGGCATGCCCGAGTCGTTCAACGTGCTGGTCAAGGAAATCCGCTCGCTCGGTATCGACATCGAACTCGAACGCAGCTAATCAACAGGAAAGAAAAGGATTTAACTCATGAAATCATTACTCGACCTGTTCAAGCAATTCACGCCGGATGAGCATTTCGATGCCATCAAGATCGGTATGGCTTCGCCCGAAAAGATCCGCTCGTGGTCTTTCGGCGAAGTGAAGAAGCCTGAAACCATTAACTACCGTACCTTCAAGCCAGAGCGCGACGGTCTTTTTTGCGCCAAAATTTTTGGCCCGATCAAGGACTACGAATGCCTGTGCGGCAAGTACAAGCGCCTCAAGCACCGCGGTGTTATCTGCGAAAAGTGCGGCGTTGAAGTCACGCAGACCAAGGTTCGCCGCGAGCGCATGGGTCACATCGACCTGGCCGCACCGTGCGCGCACATCTGGTTTCTGAAGTCGCTGCCGTCGCGTCTGGGCCTTGTGCTCGACATGACGCTGCGGGACATCGAACGCGTGTTGTACTTTGAAGCATATGTGGTCACCGACCCCGGCATGACCCCGCTGAAGAAGTTCAGCATCATGTCGGAAGACGACTATGACGCCAAGCGCAAGGAATACGGCGACGAGTACACCGCCAAGATGGGCGCCGAAGGTATCAAGGACCTGCTCGAAGGACTGGATCTCGACGTTGAAATCGAGAAACTGCGCAACGACCTGACCGGTTCCGAAATCAAGATCAAGAAGAACGCCAAGCGTTTGAAATTGATGGAAGCGTTCAAGAAGTCCGGCATCAAGCCGGGCTGGATGGTGCTCGACGTGCTGCCGGTGCTGCCGCCGGACCTGCGTCCGCTGGTGCCGCTGGATGGCGGCCGCTTTGCGACCTCCGACCTGAACGACCTGTATCGCCGCGTCATCAACCGCAACAGCCGTCTGCGCCGTTTGCTGGAATTGAAAGCGCCTGAAATCATTGCCCGCAATGAAAAGCGCATGCTGCAGGAAGCTGTGGACTCGCTGCTCGACAACGGACGCCGCGGCAAGGCCATGACGGGCGCCAACAAGCGCGCGCTGAAGTCTCTCGCCGACATGATCAAGGGCAAGTCAGGCCGTTTCCGCCAGAATTTGCTGGGCAAGCGCGTCGACTATTCGGGCCGTTCTGTCATCACCGTGGGCCCAACGCTCAAGCTGCACCAGTGCGGCTTGCCCAAGCTCATGGCGCTGGAACTGTTCAAGCCTTTCATCTTCGCTCAGCTTGAGTCGCGCGGCATCGCCACGACCATCAAGGCAGCGAAGAAGGAAGTTGAATCCGGCACGCCAGTCGTGTGGGACATCCTGGAAGAGGTCATCAA
>NZ_JBFUBD010000370.1:0-2606 GCF_056405935.1 Polaromonas sp. P1_E3 | reverse complement strand
GCATCACGCTGGCCGACGGCACCCAAAAGTCGGTGGGCGTGATCCTGCCGGCCACCCTGACCTTCAACACCGGTGCGCCCGAGATCATGGAATGCGTAGCCGGTGCCTGCGAATACAAGCTGGCCGGCAGCGACAACTGGGTGAAGTCTTCGGCAGGCGAAAAGTTCAGTGTGCCGGGCAACGCCAAGTTCGAAATCCGCGTGGCGGCGGGCGAAGCCGCTTACCACTACATCTGCCATTTCGGTTAAAAACCGTCCAGACCTACCAGGAACCGCTCCTTTTTTTATAGCTGCTTGCGCACGCCCTGCGCGGCTTACAGCGATATTCAGGCCTAAACCATGTCCAATACCATTCTGCAAAACATCCCCGCCAACCAAAAGGTCGGCATCGCGTTCTCTGGCGGCCTGGACACCAGCGCCGCGCTGCTGTGGATGAAACAGAAGGGCGCCCTGCCCTACGCCTATACCGCCAACCTGGGCCAGCCCGACGAAGCTGACTACGACGAGATTCCGCGCAAGGCCATGGAATACGGTGCCATCAAGGCGCGCCTGGTCGACTGCCGCCCGCAGCTCGCCGCCGAAGGCATTGCCGCGCTGCAAAGCGGCGCCTTCCACATCACCACCGCCGGCGTGACCTACTTCAACACCACGCCGCTGGGCCGCGCCGTCACCGGCACGATGCTGGTGTCGGCGATGAAGCAGGACGACGTGAACATCTGGGGTGATGGCTCCACGTTCAAGGGCAACGACATCGAGCGCTTCTACCGCTACGGCCTGCTGACCAACCCCGCGCTGAAAATTTACAAACCCTGGCTGGACCAGCAGTTCATCGACGAGCTGGGTGGCCGCTCTGAGATGAGTGCCTTCATGACGGCCAACGGCTTTGGCTACAAGATGAGCGCCGAAAAAGCCTACAGCACCGACAGCAACATGCTGGGCGCCACGCACGAAGCCAAAGACCTGGAAAACCTCAACAGCGGCATCAAGATCGTTAACCCCATCATGGGCGTGCCCTTCTGGAAGGACGACTGCGTCGTCAAGGCCGAAGAAGTCAGCGTGACCTTTGAAGAAGGCCGCCCTGTGGCACTCAACGGCGTGCATTACCCCGACCTGGTGAGCCTGATCCTCAAGGCCAACGAAATCGGCGGCCGCCACGGCCTGGGCATGAGCGACCAGATCGAAAACCGCATCATCGAAGCCAAAAGCCGCGGCATCTACGAAGCCCCCGGCCTCGCGCTGCTGTTCATCGCCTACGAGCGCCTGGTCACCGGCATCCACAACGAAGACACCATCGAGCAATACCGCGACAACGGCCGCAAGCTCGGCCGCCTGCTCTACCAGGGACGCTGGTTCGACAGCCAGGCCATCATGCTGCGCGAAACCGCCCAACGCTGGATCGCCAGCGCCATCACCGGCACCGTGACGCTGGAACTGCGCCGCGGCAACGATTACTCGCTGCTGAACACCGAATCGCCCAACCTGACGTACGCGCCTGAGCGTTTGAGCATGGAGAAGGTGGAAGACGCGCCGTTCTCGCCGCTGGATCGGATTGGGCAGCTGACGATGCGCAATCTGGACATTACGGATACGCGGGCCAAGCTGGGGATTTATTCCAATGCTGGGATGCTTGAGTTGGGTAAGGGGGATGATTTTTTGAAGCTGGGCAAGTAAGCCGGCTCACGCGCAAAGGCAAAGCCCGCCAAGTGGAAACTTGGCGGGCTTTGCTGTTTGTACTTATCGCCCCGGCTAGTCTGCCAATACATCTGGGAAAAGAAAGTGGTTCAAGTTAAAGTGAGACGGAATCACCCAAACCAAATTAACTCCTCCAATGACAGACTCGCTACGCGACTTAGCCGCCCATCTTGAACAGTTTGCAAAAGAACGCGAGTGGCAGCCCTTCCATTCCCCAAAAAATCTCGCTTCTGCGTTGGTGGTGGAGGCCGGCGAACTACTCGAGCATTTTCAATGGCTCACTGAAGTCCAAAGTCGAGAAGTTTCTGTCGAGAAACGAGAAGTCATAGGATCAGAGATTGCAGATGTTTTGCTGTATTTGATCCAACTCTCGACTGCACTTGGCATTGACCCAATCGCAGCGGCACAAGAAAAATTAAGAGCCAACGCTCTCAAGTACCCGGTCGACAAAGCTCGAGGCACCAGCAAGAAATACGATGAGCTTTGAACAATGATCATCTATCAGGCGAGCAAGAGCGAATTTTTGCATCACGCGCTGCACGACGACATTGAGGATGTAATGTCGCGCCATTTCAAGAATGCCACCGGCCACGGCGTGGGACTGGCAGAAGTGCGGTCGTGGAAAAACTCGCTGATGGAGATGGCCAAAGTATTGAACGACGATGAAATCCCTGCAGATGCCGGGATAGCCATCGAATACCAACTTCCTCTTCAAAACAAGCGTATCGACTTCGTCATCGCCGGCGAAGATGCAGATGCCAGAGCCAAGGTGGTCATCGTTGAGCTCAAGCAATGGTCGGAGTCTCGCCGAAGCGACAAAGACGCCATCGTGTGGGCGCGGCGCGGAGGAAGGGCCGGAGAAACCGAAGGCCCTCACCCCTCATACCAAGCGTGGTCATATGCAGCGTACCTCGA
>NZ_JBFUBD010000369.1:0-2612 GCF_056405935.1 Polaromonas sp. P1_E3 | reverse complement strand
GGTGCGGCCGACACATGGGTCCGCCCATAGGTGGTTCCCAGCTTGCCGAGCAGGTTGAAGGAGTTGCTCATKGGCARMCGGCCGACCAGGCTCAGGTTGATRCCYTCKGCRTCGGTYTGCCCGCCGCCRCGGTTGAYCTTGCCGAAATCGGTATARCCCAGCTCCAGGCCGAAATTGTTGTTGAAAAAGCTGCCGCCATAGATGTTGTACGACGTGTCGTGATTGTCTGAAGCAAAACCGCCGGCGCCGCCGGGCAGCGAAAAATCCGACCTGCCCACGTTGAGGCCGAAATAACGCGAGCCTGGCGAATAAAAAGAATAACTGCTGGATGTCATGCTGGTGTTCGACGATGTGGAACCGCTTTGGGCGTTGGCCCCTGCGGCCGCAGCCAGGGCAGCGGCAGCCAGCACGGTTGCGGAAATTTTGCGGGTCAATGATGGCATGGTGTTTCCTTCAAGGGGTGATTTCTGGATGCACTTTTCGTTGTGGAAAAAGTGGTTTTGGTGCGCTTTCCGCAGTGAAATTTAAGGGCCGCATCCCGGCGCGGTTGTGAGCCTAAAAGTTAAAAGGCTGTAGGACAAACGGAAATTTGCGCAGCGACTGGTTGAAGGAATGCGCTAAGCGGCCGGCGTTTTGCTGCTGCTAAAGTCAGGGCATGCCCGCCATTACCTACCTGTCCGGAAGCACTCCTCTGGTGCTTGACTCCCCGCACAGCGGGACGGTGTACCCGGCCGATTTCAGGCACGCCTGCGATCTTGCCGTGCTTCGCACAGCCGAAGACACCCATGTTGAAAAACTTTACGACTTTGCCCCCTCACTGGGTGCGCACTGGGTAGAGGCGCATTTCCCCCGCAGCTACCTGGACGCCAACCGCAACACCACTGAGATGGACGTGTCCCTGCTGAACGCACCCTGGCCCGGGCCGGTAGATGACGAGCCCCGTGCCATGGCCAAGGTCCGCCTCGGCAAAGGGCTGATCTGGCGGACCACTGACGAAGGCGTGCCGCTCTATGACCGAAAACTGGACGTGGCGGAAATCCAGGCGCGCATCGAGCAATGCTGGAAGCCCTATCACGCCGCAGTGGCGCAGGCGATTGATACCGCACACCGGCAGCACGGCTACTGCATCCACATCAACTGCCACTCCATGCCGGCGGTGGCCTCTGGCAGCGCCACCGATTTTCCGGGTGAGGAGCACGCCGACTTTGTGGTCGGCGACCGTGAAGGCACAACCGCCAGCCCCGCACTGTCGAGGCTGGTGTGCGGACACCTGGGTTCCCGCGGCTACAGCGTGGCCTACAACCACCCCTACAAAGGCGTGGAACTGGTTCGCCGCTACAGCGATCCGGCCAGGCACCGGCACAGTATCCAGCTTGAGATCAACCGCAAGCTCTATATGGACGAAACCACGCTGGAGATGATGCCAGGCGCGGAGCCCCTGAAAGCCACGCTGCGCTCTCTGGTGGACTTGTTGCTGGCAACCGACCCGCGAACACTTTGAAGGCTGCTGCGACGGCATGCCGTGCCGCTGGCCATTTCCATTTCCTTCTCCTTCCAGAACGAACCCACCGTCGGCCACCATGCTCACTTTTTTCAGCGACAGCCACCACGGCCATGCCCCTGCGTTTGAGTTCTACCGCGGCGAACGCGTGCCGTGCTTTGAAACTCCCGCGCGCGCCGAATACGTCAAGGCCCGCCTGAGCGAGCGCGGCCACGAGCTGCGCACGCCACAGGCCGACAGCCGGGCGCTGCTGGCCAAAGTGCACAGCGCCCGTTACCTCGCCTTTCTGGAGCATGCCTGGCGGGACTGGGTCGCGCTGGAGGACGGCAACGACCAGCGCCAGMCTTTCCCCTCGGTTTGGCCCGTGCGTACTTTGCGCAGCGACGTGGAGCCCGTCAACTTCACCGCGCGGCTGGGCCTTTATTCAATGGACAACGGGTCACCGCTTTCCGCGGGAACCTGGACAGCTGCCAAGGCGGGGGCAGATGCCGCCGCCAGCGCGGCCGCCTTGCTGATGGCCGTCCATCCTGCAACGCGCGGTGTTTTCTGCTGCAGCCGCCCGCCCGGCCACCATGCAGGGGCCGACTTCATGGGCGGCTACAGCTTTTTGAACAACGCGGCGGTTGCCGCCCAGGCGTTCCGGGACGGCGGCGCCGCCCGTGTGGCGGTGCTGGATGTGGACTACCACCATGGCAACGGCACACAAAGCATTTTTTACGATCGCGCTGACGTGCTTTTCGTCAGTCTGCACGGCGATCCCCTGACCGAATATCCGTTCTACCTGGGCCATGCCGACGAAACCGGCGCGGGCGAGGGCGAGGGCTTTAACCTGAACCTGCCGCTGGCCGCGGGCTGTACCGTGCTGCGATGGTTTGAGGCACTGGAAGCAGCCTGCCAGCGCATAGCCCGGCATCGCGCCGACGCGCTGGTGGTGTCACTGGGGCTGGACACCTTCGCCGAAGACCCTATTTCCAAATTCGCGCTGCTGCCTGGCGACTTTATTCGCCTCGGTGAGCGTCTGGGCAGGCTGGGGCTACCCACGGTATTTGTGCTGGAAGGGGGTTACGCCGCCGCTGCGCTTGGCACCAACGCTGTCAATGTCATTGAAGGT
>NZ_JBFUBD010000368.1:0-2617 GCF_056405935.1 Polaromonas sp. P1_E3 | reverse complement strand
TTTTCAAGCAGCGGCGCTACGGCCTGGATGGCGAGCAAATCCTTGTCTACAAGTTCCGGTCCATGGCCGTCACTGAAGACGGCGGCACGATCCAGCAGGCACGCAAGAACGACATGCGTATCACCCGCCTGGGGGCCTTTCTGCGCAAGACCTCGCTCGACGAATTGCCGCAATTCATCAATGTGTTGCAGGGCCGCATGAGCATCGTCGGGCCACGCCCCCACGCTGTGGCGCACAACGAGATGTACCGCTCGCTCATCAAGGGCTATATGGTCCGCCACAAGGTCAGGCCCGGTATTACGGGCTGGGCGCAGGTGAACGGCCAGCGCGGCGAAACAGACACCCTCGACAAGATGCAGTCGCGCATCGATTGCGACCTGGATTACCTTCGCAACTGGTCGCTGCAACTCGATTTTTTCATCATCCTGAAAACGATCCGCCTGGTCTTCAAGGACAGTGCGGCTTACTAAAAAAGAAAAAGGACAGCCGATGCCCCACCGTGACCTCCTTCCCATTCCGTTCCTGTTGTTGAGCCTGTTTCCGCTCGTCACGCATGCTGATGAGCTGGACACCCTTCAATTCAAGGCAGGGCAATCGGTTATGCACGACAGCAATGTCTTTCGCCTGTCCGATACGGCGAATGCCCAGGCATTGATAGGAACCACGGATCGCGCGGACACAGTTTCGGTGACGACAGCAGGTTTCAAGATAAACAAGCCTTTCGGTCTTCAGAGGTTTGAGCTCGACGCTGGTGTCGAAGACCATCATTACAGCCGCTTTTCCAATCTCGATTTCACCGCGGTGAATTACGCCGCCGCCTGGCGCTGGAGCTTTACGCCGGCCTTGCATGGCAACCTGACCTCCGACCGGCGGGAATTTGTCGACAACACGGCCGACGTCCAGAACTCAGGGCAACTCAATCGCCGGACCAACCGCTCGACCGTATTCGATGCGGAATACGAGCTCGATGGTGCCTGGCGGCTGGTTGGCGGGCTTTTCGAACGCACCAGCACCAGCAGCCAGCCCTTCACATTTGAAGGCGATTCCCGGATTCGGGGAGCCGAGGGCGGCGTACGTTATGTCTTTCCGTCCAACACGTCCATGGCCTATCGCTACAAGCGAGGCAACGGCGACTATCCGGGACGGGTGCCGTCGCCGACATTTGCCGGCAGTTTCACGGATACCGAGCACGAATTCCGGCTGGACTGGGCACCCACAGGAAAAACCACCCTGCGGGCGCGCGTCTCGCACCTTGACCGCGAGCACGACGGATTGGCTGCGCGGGATTTTTCCGGCTTCACCGGCCAGCTTGACGCGACCTGGGCCATTACCGCCAAGACCAGCCTCGCCGGAGGCGTGGTGCGTGAACTGGGGAGCTACCAGACATCCACGGCCAGCTATTACGAAGGCTACCGGTTCTTTATCGCGCCGACCTGGAAACCCAGCGAGAAGACCGCAGTCCGCCTGCGTTACGACCACGGCGCGCGCGATTTCCGCGGGCCCCTTCCGGGATTTGCCGCGACGGACCGCCGCGACACCAGCAACCTGGTTTCCCTGGCGCTTGAGTGGCAGGCACTCCGGGCGCTCAAGTTGATCGCTTCCGTGCAGCGCGACAGGCGCAAGTCCACTGAGCCAGGTTTTGACTACACCAGCAATGCCTATGGTCTTTCAGCGCAAGCGAGCTTCTGATGGAACCCTTTCGCTGCACCTGCTTCCACTTTAAGGCGCTGGCCCGGCTTCTGCCTGTGGCCGCATTTCCATGCATGGCACTTTCCAAAAAGGCAACAAAAAGATGAAATTCATGTCGCGTCACTTTTCTGCGGTTTTATCCGTCTTGCTTCTGGCGTTTGCGGTACCTGCATTGGCCCAGCCAGCGGCGTCCAGCCAGTCGGCGGCAGTGACCGCCCCGGTCGCGCCTGCCGTGCCCGCGGCGGCGGGGGCCGCCGCCGTACCCACCAACCAGGACTATCGACTGGGCGCCGGCGACTCGATCGGCGTGCAGGTGTACCAGAGTCCGGACCTTTCCGTCGACGCGCGGGTCTCGGAAACCGGCGTGATCAGCTACCCGCTGATCGGTAGCGTTCAGCTAGGCGGCCTGACGATCGCAGAGGCTGAAAAAAAGATCGCGGATGCCTTGCGCAGCGGTGGTTTCGTCAAAGTGCCACAGGTCAACATCGTCCTGCGGCAGGTTCGAGGCAATCAGGTCGCCGTGCTGGGGCAGGTAAGCCGTCCGGGGCGGTTTCCCCTGGAGACCTTCAACACCCGCGTCAGCGACATGCTGGCTGCCGCAGGCGGAGTGACGCCGACAGGTGACGATGTGCTGATCGTGACCGGTCAGCGTGAGGGTAAGCCCTTCCGCAAAGTGATTGATATCCCGGCACTTTTTTTGAATGAGAAATCAGATGAAGACATTGTGCTGGCTGGCGGGGACACGCTGTATGTGAACAAGGCTCCGGTTTTTTATATTTATGGCGAGGCACAGCGCCCCGGCCCATACCGCATCGAGCGGGGTATGACCGTGATGCAGGCACTGGCGCAGGGTGGCGGCCCGACGGTGCGGGGCAGTGAGAACCGTTTGCGCCTGCATCGCCGCGATGCGACAGGAAAAGTCGTGGAG
>NZ_JBFUBD010000367.1:0-2618 GCF_056405935.1 Polaromonas sp. P1_E3 | reverse complement strand
GAGCGACCGTGGGGGCTCATGGGTCCCCTTCGATGCAGGCGGCCAGCGTCACGATGACGCTGACGGTGTGTGACCAATAGCTGCCGTCATTCATCTGCGCTACGGCTACCAGCTGCTGCGAAGTCGCCAGCCGGATGCGCGTGGTCACGCTCGCCTTGCCGGCGCGTGGGCCGAGCGTGAAGCGGGCTACATCGCGCTGGGGGTTTTTCTCATTGAAGACGGCAATGCTTTTCACGTGGTCGGCCGCCGTCATGGGACTGTCCACCGTGACGGTGATGGGCACCACATTGCCGTTGTCAACCAGCTCGGCTATGTCAAGCTTGACCTTGCCGGCTCGCACCGGCGCGTTTTGGGTATGGGCTGCCACCGCTGCTGCCAGCTCACCGGCCTGCGCCGCTGCGGGGCGCAAAACGGTGCCGAGGCTCATGCCAGCGGCACCGGCCAGAATGTGGCGCCGACTGACAGAACGGAAGTTATCGGCGGCCATGGGTCACTTCAACGTGAGCAGGAAGGCAACGACGTCTTCAATCTGCTGCGCACCCAGTACCGGTTTCCCCTGCCAGGCTGCGCCCACACGCACCAGCCCGTCGGTACGGTAGTAGGCCGGCATGATGCTCGCGGGGTTGAGTCGCTGCGCATCGGCAATGCGCAGGCGCAACTGACCTTCGTTCCATCGCGAGCCTGCGCCTGCCAGGTCGGGTGCCAGGTTGCCCTGGAAGCGCTCTTCAGGAACAGGGCCGGTGTGGCAGAGCAGGCACAGGCCGTGCTGGCGGCTTGCAACGATGGCCCGGCCGCGAAACGGGTCCCCGGGCGTTGCCGTCAGCGCCTGGGGTATCGCGTCGCCGACAACCTGTAGCGGCGGTACGGCATGTTGCGCAAAACTGCTCAAGGGCACCATCATGATGATCCCGCCGGCAATGACGCCTTGCCAGTTCATGCCTTTTCATGCCTTTTTGAGGTCGTGGTTCTTCAGCGGCAGGTCGCGTATGCGTTTTCCTGTCGCCGCGAACACGGCATTGAGCACCGCAGGCGCCGCGACCGCAATCGTCGGTTCACCGACACCGCCCCAGAAACCACCCGAAGCGACGATGATGGTTYCCACCGCCGGCATGTGCTGCATCTGTACGACGGGGTAGGTGCTGAAGTTGTCCTGCTCCATGCGGCCGTCTTTTTGTGTGCACTCGCCGAACAGCGCCGCAGACAGGCCATAGGCAAAGGAGCCCTCAACCTGCGCTTCAATCTGCTGCGGATTGACTGCATAGCCCGGGTCGGTGGCCGCCACAATGCGGTGAACCTTGAGCACGCCGTCGTTGCTGACCGAAACCTCGGCGCAGGCTGCTACATAGCTGCCGAAGCCCATGGTTTGGGCCAGGCCGCGGTAGACCTTCTGGCCACCGATATCGGGTGGCGGCACGTTCCATTTCACGCGCTCGGCCACAGCGTTGAGCACGGCCAGGTGCTTCGGATGATTCGTCATCAGCTTGCGCCGCAAGGCCAACGGATCCTGCTTCGTGGCAACCGCGATTTCGTCGATGAACGACTCGAGGTAG
Organism: Polaromonas sp. P1_E3; assembly: GCF_056405935.1. NCBI lineage: Bacteria > Pseudomonadati > Pseudomonadota > Betaproteobacteria > Burkholderiales > Comamonadaceae > Polaromonas > Polaromonas sp. P1_E3. The sequence continues at coordinate 1,068 of NZ_JBFUBD010000367.1, read as the reverse complement.
ATCGTGTTCTGGTTCAGGTTCACGCCGCGCCAGAAGCCGGGCGGAACGCTCGGGTTGCGCATCGCGTGGTCTATCAGCAGGTTGGGGAAGCTGTAGCCTATGGAGGCTTCCGGTCCCGGTGCGTTGAGGCCCTGAAACTGCACCGGGTCCAGTCCGTTGCGGACGTTTTGCGGTGCCACGCCAGCCAGGATCGACTGGCCCGAAATACGCATGTGCAGGGCCGTGACGTTGCCCTGGGCGTCCAGTCCGGCCTGGAGCTTGCACTGCGTGACCGGGTGGTAGCGGCCATGCAGCATGTCTTCCTCACGCGACCACAGCAGCTTGACCGGCACACCAGGCATCTGTTTGGCGATATCCACCGCCTGGCGTACCCAGTCATGCACCGCGCCGCGCCGCCCGAAGCCGCCGCCCAGGTGAATTTTGTAGACCTCGCATTTGCCGGCAGGAAGGCCTGCTGCTTCAGAGGTGGCGGCCAGCGCCGCTTCACCGTTTTGGGTAGGCGTCCAGACCTCACAGCGCTCGGGCGTCCACCGCGCCGTCGCGTTCATGGGCTCCATGGTCGCGTGGTTCTGGTGCGGGTAGGAATACACCGCTTCGATCTTGCGCGCAGCCGATACCAGCGCGGCTTTGGCGTCGCCGTTCTGGTTGCCGACGGCGGCCTCGGGCGCGTCCATTCCGGCCTTGAGCATTGCCGCAACGGTGGCGCTGGAATTCGCCACATTGGGGCCGTAGTCCCATTCAATGGGCAGTGCGTCCAGCGCGGTCTTGGCGCGCCACCAGGTGTCGGCCACAACGGCCACCGCGCTGTCGCCAACCGCCAGCACCTTCTTCACGCCGGGGCGCTTTTCAATCGCGGCGGCATTGAAGCTCTTGACCTTGCCGCCGAACACCGGGCAGTCCTTGATGGCTGCATTGAGCATGCCGGGCAGTTTCAGGTCCGCGCCATACACCTGCTTGCCGGTGACCTTGTCCAGCGTGTCCAGCCGCGCCAGGCGCTTGCCTACCAGTTTCCAATCCTTGGGGTCCTTCAACTTGACCTCGGCTGGCGGCGCCACCCTGGCTGCAGCG
>NZ_JBFUBD010000366.1:0-2633 GCF_056405935.1 Polaromonas sp. P1_E3 | reverse complement strand
AATCTTTTCCCAACCATGGTGTTGCAAATGTGTGCCATCGGCGAGGAATCGGGGTCCGTTGATCACATGCTCGGAAAGGCCGCTGACTTCTATGAAGCGGAAGTCGACGAAATGGTGGCTGGCCTGTCGAGCCTGATGGAGCCGATCATCATTGTGTTCCTGGGAACCCTTATTGGCGGTATCGTGGTAGCCATGTACCTGCCTATCTTCAAGCTGGGCCAAGTCGTTTGATGGGGACGGGGCTCGGCCCGGTGTTTGATGCGGCGTTGGCCGGCATTTTGGGGTTGCTCATTGGCAGTTTCCTGAATGTCGTGATTTATCGCGTTCCCAAAATGATGGAACGGCAGTGGGCGCAAGAATGCGCGGAACTGGCCGGTAATCCAGCGGAACCTTCCGACAAGTTCAATCTGCTGGTGCCGCGTTCGCGATGCTCCAGCTGCGGCCATGCCATACGCTGGTACGAAAACATTCCGGTAGCCAGCTACCTCTTCCTGCGTGGCAAGTGCTCGGTGTGTGGAACACCCTACGGCGCACGTTACCCCGTCGTGGAAGCGGTGACGGGCGCGCTGTTTTTCTTTTGTGCGTGGCGTTGGGGATGGTCGCTGACTGCGCTTGCCTGGTGCGGCTTCTCCGCGGCATTGCTCGCGCTGGCGGTGATTGACTGGGATACCACCTTGCTTCCGGACGATATCACCTTGCCTTTGCTGTGGGCCGGCTTGATCGCCGCTGCCTTGCAGTGGAACCCGTCGGTTAATTTGCCGACGGCCTTGTGGGGTGCAGTCGCCGGATATCTGTCTTTGTGGCTCGTCTACTGGGCCTTCAAACTGGTCACGGGGAAAGAGGGCATGGGCTATGGCGACTTCAAGCTTTTCGCCGCGCTCGGTGCCTGGTTCGGCTGGCCTGCGCTGGTGCCCATGATCCTGATGGCCTCGGTGATTGGTGCGGTCATCGGCATTGCGCTGAAGTTCTCCACCGGCCTGCGGGAAGGCGGGTATGTGCCCTTTGGTCCTTTCCTGGCCGGCGCAGGATTTACCGCCATGATCTTCGGGCCGCAATCCATTTTGCGATTCGTGGGCCTGTGATGCGATGGCCGGCGCAGCCCTGCGTATTGGACTGACCGGCGGTATTGGCAGCGGCAAGAGCACGGTGGCCGGTATTCTGGTTGCGCGCGGCGCCGCACTGGTGGATGCCGACGCCATTTCCCGCGCGGTCACGGCAGCCGGCGGAGTGGCAGTCCCTGAAATCGTGGCGTTGTTCGGTGCAGACCTGATCACGCCCGAAGGTGCCATGCACAGGGAGCGCATGCGAAAGCTGGTCTTTGACGACCCCTCTGCACGGCGCCGGCTGGAATCCATCGTGCATCCCTGGGTAAGCCGCGAAACCCTGCGTCAGTATGAAGAGGCAGTTGCCAGCGGCAGTGCTTGTGTCATCTTTGACGTCCCGTTGTTGGTGGAGTCGGGACGGTGGCGGCAACAGCTGGACCAGGTTCTGGTGGTGGATTGCAGCGAAGTGACCCAGATTGGCCGTGTGATGGCCCGAAACGGCTGGCCCCGGGACGTGGTGGAGAAAATCATGGCCGGCCAGGCAAGCCGTACGCAGCGCCTGTCTGCGGCTGACATCTGCCTTTATAACGACGGCATGTCCCTGGCTCGCCTCGAAGCCGGGGTCCGCGAGCTCGCCGGGCGCTTCGGGCTATGATGCGCAAACAAATCTCCTCATTTAACGCCGACGAAATTTAGCGCTGTGATCCTTTACGAGTATCCTTTTCACGAACGCATACGCACCTATTTGCGACTTGAACACCTGTTCCGCCGTCTCGGCGAACTGGTGGAGCGTGAGAGCCCGACGGATCACCATTTCGCGATCACGACCATTTTTGAAATCATGGACGTGGGTGCGCGGGCCGATCTGAAAACCGATGTGCTCAAGGACCTCGAGAAACAGAAACACGTCCTCAATGGTTATCGCGGCAACCCGGCCATTTCCGAAGCCGTTCTGGATGAAGTCACCGGCCAGCTTGAGGGGTGTTTTGCTGCCCTGAACAACCTGCCGGGCAAAGCCGGCCATTCCCTCACCGAAAACGACTGGCTGATGAGCATTCGCAGCCGTGTCGGCATTCCCGGCGGAACCTGTGAATTTGATTTGCCGGCTTACTACGCCTGGCAGCACCTGGAAACCAAAACACGCCAGCAAGACCTGCAGCGATGGATCACACCGCTGGTGCCACTGGCCGAATCCATACGTGTGTTGTTGACGTTGTTGCGCGACTCCGGGGCGCCCCAAAAGGTGGTGGCGCCTGCCGGGCAATACCAGCAGACGCTGCCGCAAGGGCGCACCTTTCAGCTGCTGCGTCTCCGGATAGATCCTGCCCTTGGGTTGATCCCCGAAATCAGCGGAAACCGCCTGATTGTCTCTGTGCGCCTCATGCGCCACGGCAGCGACGACCGGCTGCACGCCAGCACGGAAGATTCCGAGTTTGAGCTGACGCTTTGCTCCTGAACCCAAGGCCTGCTGCTTTCTTGCCAACAGACCCGCTCAATCCCCAGACCTGTCGATAACATGCCTGCGAAGAAGAAGGATTCTCCAGCCCCTAAACGGGTCGTGTGCCCGGGCTGTGGAGGTGAAAGTATTTA
>NZ_JBFUBD010000365.1:0-2680 GCF_056405935.1 Polaromonas sp. P1_E3 | reverse complement strand
GAACAGCTCTTCCTTGCTCTGGAAGTAAAGGAACAGCGTGCCTTTCGAGACACCGGCGCGCGCTGCCACTTCTTCGGCGCGGGTCGCGGCAAAGCCTTTTTCCACAAACAGGTCAAGCGCGGCCTCCAGCAGTTCGCCGGGGCGTGCTTCCTTGCGGCGCTCGCGTTTGGCGGCGACCGCAGCGGTTTTGTCGCAAAATAATTTGGAAAGTGACATAGTTACTGACTGACTGGTTAGTAATATATCTGCTTACTTTCCGACCGTCAACCCAAACCGCCTAGGCTACACCGTAGCGGGGGAGCCGGTAGTGCCCTGAAAGGTAAACCCGCGGTAAAGCAGCCGGGTCTGCCGCGAGCCCAGGCGAAAGGGACCCGCGAGAGGCCGGTTGTCTAAACGGGCGTGAACCGGCCAACCATTAGCGCCAGCCATTCGCGCAATACCTGCTGCGACACCATGAGGCCCGATGCGGAAGGCACCCATTCCATGAGGTCGTGCTGTGCCGGCTGCGCCTGGCCCATGGGGGCGGGTGTCACCGTCAGGCCGGCACGCTCAAAAGCCAGGGTGGCACGCGGCATGTGCCAGGCGTCGGTGACCAGCGCGATGCGCTGTACGCCGCTTTGCTGCAGCATGGGCGCCAGCAGCCGGGCATTGCCCCAGGTGTCGCGCGACTGGGCTTCGTTCCAGCGCAGCGTCATGCCGTAGTCCTGCTGCACCAGGCGTGCGGCCACCACGGCTTCGGAATCAGTCTGCGCGCTGCTGGCCGCCCAGCCCATGCCGCCGGTAAAGGCCAGCGGCAGGCCTGACTGCCGTGCCAGCCAGACGCCGTAGCGCAGCCGGGCCGCCGTGTGCGCGCCGGGCTGGCTGTTGCCGTACTCGGCGGCTTCCGGCAGAACGCCGCCGCCCAGCACCACGATGGCCTGCACCTGGTGCGTTTTAAGGCTGGCCACTGGCATGGCGGGGAATTGCGGCAACACGGTGCGCGCCAGCCACGCGGCCATGCCGTGGCAGCTGAGCAGCGCCAGGAACAGTACTGAACAGGTTGCGAGGGCCAACCCGGCCTTCTTCTGGCGCGAAGCCAGCAGCAGGCCCAGCAGGGCCAGCAACAGCAGCGACGCCGGCGGCAGTGCCAGGCTGGTTAATAAAGGCTTGAGCGCGCCGAATTCCATGCGGTGTATTTATTTGCTATGAAAAATATAGCTGCTTGCGCTCGTCCTGATTGGGCTACAGCCCTAAATGGCCGTTAAAAGACCCTCAATAAAAGGCCTGCAAACCGGTTTGCGCACGGCCCAGGATGAGCGCGTGCACATCGTGCGTGCCTTCATACGTGTTGACGGTTTCGAGGTTGATCATGTGGCGGATCACATGGTATTCGTCATGGATGCCGTTGCCGCCGTGCATGTCGCGCGCCAGGCGGGCAATGTCCAGCGCCTTGCCGCAGCTGTTGCGCTTGATCAGCGAAATCATTTCCGGCACCGATTTGTCCTCGTCCATCAGCCGGCCCACGCGCAGGCAGCCTTGCAGGCCCAGCGTGATCTCGGTCTGCATGTCGGCCAGCTTCTTCTGGATCAGCTGGTTTTGCGCCAGCGGGCGGCCGAACTGCTGGCGGTCCATCGTGTACTGGCGGGCGCGGAACCAGCAGTCTTCAGCAGCACCCAGTGCGCCCCAGGCGATGCCGTAGCGTGCCTTGTTCAGGCAGCCGAAGGGGCCTTTGAGGCCGCTCACGTTGGGCAGCAGGTTGGCTTCGGGCACAAACACGTCGTCCATCACGATCTCGCCGGTGATCGAGGCACGCAAGCTCATCTTGCCTTCGATCTTCGGGGCGGAAAGGCCCTTCATGCCCTTTTCAAGCACAAAGCCGCGGATGCTTTCCTGGCCGCCGACCTTGCCGTCGGGGTCTTCCAGCTTGGCCCAGACGATGAACACGTCGGCGATCGGGCTGTTGGTGATCCACATCTTGGCGCCCTTGACGATGAAACCGCCGTCGACGGGCTTGGCGCGCGTCAGCATGCTGGCCGGGTCGGAGCCGTGGTTGGGTTCGGTCAGGCCAAAGCAGCCCACCCATTCGCCGGTGGCCAGTTTGGGCAGGTATTTTTGCTTCTGCGCTTCGCTGCCGTAGGCATTGATGGGGTGCATGACGAGCGAGCTTTGCACGCTGATGGCGCTGCGGTAGCCGCTGTCGACGCGCTCGACTTCACGGGCCACCAGGCCGTAGCTCACGTAATTGAGGCCGGCGCAGCCGTAGCCTTCAATCGTGGAGCCGAGGAACCCCATGGCGCCGGCCTCGTTCATGATTTCGCGGTCGAATTTCTCGTGGCGCGCAGCCATCAGCACGCGGGGCTGCAGCTTTTCCTGGCAGAAGGCGTGGGCAGCCTCGGCGACGGCGCGCTCGTCTTCGCTGAGCTGGTCCATAAAGAAGAACGGGTCTTGCCAGTTGAAGGTGGTTTTCATGTTGTCTCCGGAAAAGGGGGGCTGGTTTGCAGTGTAGGGGCGTGGCATCGAATGCCCGCGGACAGCACGATTGTTTGACAAGCATGAATAGTTGTCTAATATCAAATATCGATTCAATGATATAAAAAACATATTGATGGGCCATCCATGGAATTTCGCCACCTCCGCTATTTCCTCGTGCTGGCCGAAGAACTGCATTTCGGCCGCGCTGCCAGACGCCTGTCGATTTCCC
>NZ_JBFUBD010000364.1:0-2682 GCF_056405935.1 Polaromonas sp. P1_E3 | reverse complement strand
GCTGAGCAATGCGCGCAAATAACCAGGTGATGCGATGGTGGTTGCAGTTGGGACCGAGCCAACGACCGGCGGGTTATGAGCCCGCTGCTCTACCACTGAGCTATGCAACCCAAAAAAATGGCAGGCCTTGATGGATACGAACCACCGAAATGTCGGGATCAAAACCCGATGCCTTGGACCAGCTTGGCGAACGGCCCATCAAACAGATGGAGATAAAAATGATGAAAGGAGACGACTGAAAAAGATGGCGGAAGATAAGGGATTCGAACCCATGAGCCCACTTTCATGGGCTCTCGCTTAGCAAGCGAGTGCCTTGAACCTCTCGGCCAATCTTCCCAAAAATTTCCGGTTACGAGTTCCGGTGCCACCCTATCTTTGAGGCCGATTTCCGCACTACGCTCTTGCAAGCACTGCGCTTCTTTACTGAACAACTGACGGCCAATTACCTGGCCGCCAGCGCTGCAATTGGCGTCACGTAGGGGATTCGAACCCCTGTCTACAAGAATGAAAATCTTGTGTCCTGAGCCACTAGACGAACGTGACAAATAGTCCATTTCGGCTGTACCTGCATGCGGGCGGACGGCATGAAGCCGAACCGGGGTCTCCCACTGCACTGCATTTCCGGGGCCATGAACCCCGGCTGCCAGCACACACGCCACCAGACCGTCTCCTCGGTCTCGCGCAGGTGATGTGAAACAGGCACACCCGAAATGGAGCGGACAGACGGCTTCGAACCGACGACATTGAGCGTGGAAGGCTCACGCTCTACCTACTGAGCTATGTCCGCAATTTTTGCGGGGCTCGCTGCCATCCAGTGTTTGGCTGCTGTCCCGCTGCGAATTTTTAAAGACTCCCGCGCTTGAAGCGCATCGACGGCACGATCACCGTCAGGGAAAACAAAAAGGCCCGGTTCCTTGCGGATACCGGGCCTCTGGGTGTCAGAGATTTAGAAGGTACGCTCAGGCGTCTCCTTCTCCCGGTTGTGTGGAATCCTCGTGCTTCTGCTTGGACATGGCGGTCCGCAACATGGACAACGCAAAAGGACTCAACCCGCGACATTGGCCCAGATGAACGTCAATGCGACGCACGGCAACACCGCCCCAGACGAGGGTGTTGGTTCTTGCGTTGGCGGCTATCGGTTTCATGATGAGTACGTGAAAAGAGTTGATGTCAAAGTAGCGATGAAAGGTAATGTAAAATCTTTTTACATCATCGTCAACGGGTCGATGCAAAATAATCTGGATTGTTGCAATCACGTCACATGGACTCAGCGAACGTCAATAGAAACCGGCGCAACAACCTGCTGATCATTATTCGGGAGTTCAGCGAGAAAGAGTTGGCCGCTGGCGAATCACCTGTCGGCCTGCTGGGCCGCATTGCCGCGCAGCTCGGCCTCAGCGCCGGTGGCCTAAGCCAGTTCAAGGGAGATACAAAGGGCACCGCCCGAAACATCGGTGACGCTGCAGCAGCGCAGATCGAAAACAGGTCCGGCAAACCCAAAGGCTGGCTGGACGAAGATCACGGCGGCGACGCCATCAACCCGGCTGAAAACGCTTTCATAGAGCTCGCCCGCACTGCCTGGCGCACAACAGACGCTAACGGTCGCCGGCTGCTGATGCAACTCGCGAGGCGGGATTTCAATCCACAGAGTGGAGATACTCCCCCCCATAAGGGCAGGCCTCGTGACAAGTAACTATTGCCTTTGGCCATTTGCACGGTTTAACGAATCGCTCCAACGCCCAAATCGCCGGACGCTCATTTCGAACTGACCGAATTTGCTATCGAATTAGTAGCAGGTTGCAACCGCCCGATTTAGGATAGAGGCTTATCACTACATAAACCAACCATGGGCAGCATCGGGCTGCTGCATCAAATCAGGTTTGGGCGCAACCGCGCTGACATCTCAAAGAACGCCCCCACGCTTCCCATTGGAACGGCTTCTGATGGCGCGCTTGATGCACTTGAGCAGGCGCTGCTCGTCCAGCGGCTTGTCAAGCCACTCCGAGATCCCGAGCGCCTGGTTTTCGGCGTGCTGCCGCGCCTCTGCGGCGATGACTGAGAGGACCAGCACGGGCAGCGTGGCTGTGCGTTTGACGGCGCGCAGCTCACGAACCAGCGTGAGGCCGTTTTCGTAGGGCAGCTTGATATCCACCGTCATGGCGGCGTAGGTTTCCATCTTCAGGTAGTCACGCGCCTGATCCGCGGTATGTGCGATGTCCGCGTCGTACCCGCCCTTGTCCATGATCATGCCGATCAGCTTGGCGACATCCGGGTCGTCTTCGCACACCAGCACTCGGGGGCGCGCGTAAAGGCCCGCCGGCGCCGTAACTGGGGGCGCTTCACGCCATTCAGGCAAGTCGAAGTAAAACGTCGTTCCCTTGTCGATCTCGGTCGTGAAACCGATGTTGCCTTCCATGCGCTCGAGAATGACTTTGGAAATGCTCAGGCCAAGCCCGGTTCCGCCTTTCTGACGGGTGTCGGAGGAGTCGGCTTGCGAGAACTTCTGGAAAATGCGCGCGCGGAACTCGTCGGGAATCCCGGGGCCCCTGTCAGAGATTTCCACACGGGCCCGGCGGCCGTGCTTGCGAACCGTCACATCGACCGTGCCCTCGGCGGGAGAAAACTTGATGGCATTGGACAACAGGTTGGTCACCACCTGGATCAACCGGTCGCTGTCAACAC
>NZ_JBFUBD010000363.1:0-2685 GCF_056405935.1 Polaromonas sp. P1_E3 | reverse complement strand
GTACTGGCGGCCGGCAGTGCGGCACTGGCCTGCGTGTCGCTGGCCATGCTGCGCAGCCCCTTGCGCTGGGCGGCAGCGGCGGCCTGGCTGGCTCTGCCGTATGTTGTAGGCGCACCCCACATCACGGGTGACCCCCTGGCCGGCTTTAGCGGTGAGGCCCAGGCGACCCTGCGCCAGTTGGGTGCGCAGTTCATCTGGGCAACCACCTGGGTTTCCCTGTCGTTCTGGGTGGGCTTGGGCCTGGCGGGCGGGCTGGCTTTCCAGCGCTGGCTGCGCCCGGTTTTGATGGCAATCCTGCAGCGTGCCGACGCACCCACTGCCGGTACGGTGCAAGCTCCGCAGTGAGTGGTGTGACGGGTTTTCTCTCTCCCGGCAGGATAGACCCGGCTGACCCGGCTGACCCGGCTGACCCGGCTGAACCGGCCGTGCCCAGCCACGCCTTCACCGCCGCAGAGCAACAAGCGGTGTACCGGGCCATTTTCGAGCGGCGCGACATGCGCCATTTCAGCGGCGGCACCGTCGCGGACGACATCCTGCAACGCCTGCTGTCCGCCGCCCACCACGCGCCCAGCGTGGGCTTCATGCAGCCCTGGCGTTTTATCCGCGTGCGCAGACGGTCTTTGCGTGAGGGGGTTCACGCACTCATTGAGCAGGAGCGCGTGCTGACGGCGCGCGCCCTGGGCGAGCGCGAAGATGAGTTCATGAAACTCAAGGTGCAGGGTGTGYTTGATGCTGCCGAAGTGCTGGTGGTGGCCATGCCGCCGGGACGCGATCAGCATGTGTTTGGCCGGCGCACCTTGCCTGAGATGGATATCGCCTCGGCGGCCTGCGCCATCCAGAACCTTTGGCTGGCCGCGCGTGCCGAAGGTCTTGGCATGGGCTGGGTCTCGATTTTTTGCCCGCAGCAGCTGGCCGGGCTGTTGCAGATGCCCGAAGGCAGCAAGCCGATTGCGGTGCTGTGCCTGGGCCCGGTCCAGGCCTTTTATGAACAGCCCATGCTGCAGGCTGAAAAGTGGGCGCACCGCGCGCCGCTGGCTGAAATGGTGTTTGAAGACGGCTGGGGCCAGACCATCCCGCGTGAGCCGGAAGCGGGTTGAGATGTTCACGCATTGGGCCAGCCTTCATGCCTTGTCCGTGCCTGCTTCCATGGCCGGCTATATGGCGGTCGTGCTGGGGATGGTTCTGTTGCTGGCTTTGTGGGTAGACAAATATTTTGGTGAGCCGCCTGTGCGGGTGCATCCGGTCGTCTGGATGGGTGGCTATCTGCGGGCCTGCGGCAGCGTGACCGTGCGCTGCCCGCCGGCCCTGGCTTTTTTCCTGGGTGCACTGGCCTGGTGGGTGGGCGCAGTGTTGGTGGGGATGGTTGCATGGGGCGTGCAGGCACTGGTGTTCTGGCAGCTGGCCGGCTACGTCAGGGCGCCGGCTTGGGAGGCGGCGATTGACACCGCGCTGCTGGCCGCGCCGATGGCCTGGCTGCTCAAGTGCATGCTGTCATGGCGCATGCTGCGTGAAGAGGTCGGTGCGGTCGAGCTGGCACTGGGCCAGTCGCTCGAGGCAGGGCGGGAGCGCCTCTCCTGGCTGGTGAGCCGCGACACCACCCAGCTCACCGAAAGCCAGGTGCGGGAAAGCGCCATCGAATCCCTGGCCGAAAATTTCAATGACTCCGTGGTGGCGCCGGTCTTCTGGTTTGTGCTGTTCGGGCTGCCGGGTGCTGCCGTCTACCGTTTCAGCAATACGGCCGACGCCATGTGGGGCTACCGCGGCATCTACCGCGGCAAAAAATGGGAATGGGCGGGCAAGTGGGCGGCGCGCGCCGACGATGTGCTCTCATGGCTGCCGGCGCGCCTGACGGCCTTGCTGCTGGCACTCGCGGCACGGGGACTGCCGTTTCATGCCTTGCGCGCTGAAGCCAGCAAGACCCCATCGCCCAACAGCGGCTGGCCCATGGCGGCCATGGCCCTGGCGCTGGGTATCTCGCTCGGCAAGCCGGGCGTTTACACCCTGAACCCCCAAGGGCGGGCGCCCGAGGCCGCAGACACCGCACTGGCGCAAGGCTTGGCCTCTAAGGCAGTGTTCTCCCAGACCTGGATTGCCTTGGCAGCGGTGCTGTTGATCGCCATGGCGGCATCGGCATGAGCATCGCGGGCCCGGGCGCCTCACGCATTCACGGCGGGCCCGACGCACTGGGCGTGCCGCCGTACGACTTTTCGACCAACAGCAACGCCTGCGGGCCGTGCCCTTCGGCGCTGCAGGCTGTTTTCAAGGCCGACGCCACGCGTTATCCCGATGCCGGCTATACCGCCTTGCGCAGGCAACTGGCTGCCTTTCACGCCGTCGACGCGTCCCGTGTGCTGCTGGCTGCAAGTGCCAGTGAATTCATCTTTCGCATCACGGCCCTGGCGGCCAGGCAGGGTGCGCGCGCCGTCTGGCTGCCGCCACTCAGTTATGGCGATTACGCACAGGCAGCCGGTGCACATGGCCTGGCGTTGACAAGCAGTCCTGACGATGCGCAGTTGCTATGGGCCTGCGAGCCCTCCAGTCCGCGGGGGGCTGCGCAAGCCGGACTGTCTGCGCTGGTCGATGGCAGCAGGGCCCAAAATTTTGTCGTGCTTGACCGCGCTTACGAGCCGCTGAGGCTGAGCGCCGCGCCCACGCTTTCGCCGCAACAACTCAACACCATTTGGC
>NZ_JBFUBD010000362.1:0-2690 GCF_056405935.1 Polaromonas sp. P1_E3 | reverse complement strand
CACCAGCAGCGAAGAGGCCAGCGATCAAAGCAGCGAGGATTTTGTTCATTTGGAATTTCCTTTGATAACGTTATTGGAAAAAATACCCCGAACTTCTCGGAGGCCCTACCGTAACGAGGCCAGTTCCAAAGCCGTTGACACGATGCCCCCAAATTCTTTTACAGAGCGGTTTTACGGCTAGAATTTAGGGGTTTTTACCTAACTGTTGCGTGGCGTGCCCTTGGACGCCTAGCGCTTACTGGAGACTTTTGTTCATGTATCAGCACATCAAGGTGCCTTCCCAAGGCCAAAAAATCACTGTCAATGCCGACAACTCGTTGAACGTACCCGACGAACCCATCATCCCGTTCATTGAAGGCGACGGCACCGGCGCAGACATTACGCCGGTCATGCTGAAAGTGGTTGATGCTGCTGTTGCCAAAGCCTACGGCGGCAAGAAAAAGATCCACTGGATGGAAGTATTTGCCGGCGAGAAGTCCACCAAGGTCTACGGCCCGGATGTCTGGTTGCCAGAAGAAACCCTGCACGCTGTTCGTGATTACGTCGTGTCGATCAAGGGCCCGCTGACGACCCCTGTGGGCGGCGGCATCCGCAGCCTGAACGTCGCGTTGCGCCAGGAGCTCGATCTGTATGTCTGCCTGCGCCCCATCCAGTACTTCAAGGGCGTTCCTTCTCCGGTCAAAGAGCCGGAAAAGACCCACATGGTCATCTTCCGCGAAAACTCGGAAGACATTTACGCTGGCATCGAGTTCGAATCCGGCAGCGACAAGGCCAAGAAACTCATCAAGTTCCTGCAGGACGAGATGGGCGTCAAGAAAATYCGTTTCCCCAACACCTCCGGCATCGGCATCAAGCCGGTTTCCAGCGAAGGGACCGAGCGCCTGGTCCGCAAGGCCATCCAGTACGCCATTGACAACGACAAGCCCAGCGTGACCATCGTGCACAAGGGCAACATCATGAAGTTCACCGAAGGCGGCTTCCGTGACTGGGCTTACGCCCTGGCCAAGAAGGAATTCGGCGCTGTGGAAATCGATGGCGGCCCGTGGATGAAGTTCAAGAATCCCAAGACCGGCAAGGAAATCACTGTCAAGGACAGCATTGCCGACGCGTTCCTGCAGCAGATCCTGCTGCGCCCCGCTGAATACAGCGTGATCGCCACCCTGAACCTGAACGGTGACTACGTGTCCGACGCGCTGGCTGCCCAGGTTGGCGGTATCGGCATTGCTCCCGGCGCTAACCTGAGCGACACCGTCGCCATGTTTGAAGCCACCCACGGAACGGCACCCAAGTACGCCGGCAAAGACTACGTGAACCCKGGTTCCGAAATCCTSTCSGCCGAGATGATGCTGCGCCACATGGGCTGGACSRMGGCKGCCGACCTGATCATCAGCTCGATGGAAAAATCCATCGACTCCAAGAAGGTCACGTATGACTTCGCCCGCCTCATGGAAGGCGCAACCCAGGTCAGCTGCTCCGGCTTCGGACAGGTCATGATCGACCACATGTAAAGTAAAGCTGGCTCAGCCGGTTTTCCGAAGACCGCCCGGGAGCGATCCCGTGGCGGTTTTTTTTCTGGGCGCGGGAAAATGAAAAATGTCACGCTTGAATGTCGTGTTCCCGCCACCAATTTCCCTACCAGGCGCACTGGACTACATCGGTGGCTAGAATGAATTCCATGGCAACCAAGTCCCCGAAATCTCCCAGCACTCCGGTGCGGCCCCCGGCCCCGGCTGTCAAGCCCGACAACGGGAATGGGGGCGAGTCGGTCGTATTGGAGCGCCGGCCGCAAAAGACCAAGCCCCCGCAGATGTACCAGGTGGTCCTGCTCAACGACGACTACACACCGATGGAGTTTGTCGTGGTGGTGATCCAGGAGTTTTTTAACAAGGACCGGGAAACGGCTACCCAGATCATGCTGAAGATCCACCTGGACGGCAAAGGCGTCTGTGGTGTGTTTTCCAGGGATGTGGCGGCGACCAAAGTCGACCAGGTCACCGAAGCTGCCCGGAAAAACGGCCATCCGCTGCAGTGTGTCAGTGAGCCCATTGAATAATCGTAAATCCGGCCAATATTCCCTTCATAGTCAGTAGAGTTAACCCAAGCAAGCCGAAAGGAAGATCAATGATTGCCCAGGAACTAGAAGTCAGCTTGCACATGGCGTTTGTCGAGGCGCGTCAGCAGCGCCACGAGTTCATCACCGTTGAGCATCTCTTGCTTGCCTTGCTGGACAACCCCAGTGCAGCCGAGGTATTGCGCGCCTGCTCGGCCAATGTGGACGACTTGCGCAAGTCGTTGGCCAACTTCATCAAGGACAACACCCCGCAGGTCGCCGGCACCGATGATGTCGATACGCAGCCCACGCTGGGATTCCAGCGCGTGATCCAGCGCGCCATCATGCACGTGCAGTCCACCGGCAACGGCAAGAAAGAAGTCACCGGCGCGAATGTGCTGGTCGCCATTTTTGGCGAGAAAGACTCCCACGCCGTGTACTACCTCCACCAGCAGGGCGTTACGCGCCTGGACGTGGTGAACTTTATTGCGCACGGTATCAAGAAGAGCGACCCCCCTGAACCCGCAAAGGCCGGTGAAAGCGCGGCCGAGAGCGAAGAGGGCGGCGAGAAGGCTGAAAAAGCCTCACCGCTTGAACAATTTACCGTCAACCTCAATCAGCTCGCCAAGGACGGCAAGAT
>NZ_JBFUBD010000361.1:0-2690 GCF_056405935.1 Polaromonas sp. P1_E3 | reverse complement strand
GTTCAACCAGACTCACATATCGGTCTTCGAAGTTCAGCTCGATTTGCAGTTTGGGGTGGAGCTGCATGAAACGCATGACCAGCGGCACCAGCACACGTCGCCCGAAGGCCACCGAAGTGGTAATTCGAAGACCTCCCTGGACCTGCGACTGCAACAACGCAGCTACGGTCTCTGCTTCCTCAACATGGTGAGCGATCAATTTGCACTTGGCGTAATACAGCGCACCAATCTCGGTGGGCGTGACGCCGCGGGTTGAGCGGTGTAGCAGCCGCGAACCGAGTTGCTTTTCCAGTTGCACTACCAGCTTGGTGGCCGAAGGCTGGCCCATACCCATGTCGGCCGCGGCTTTGCTGAAAGAGCCAAGGTCGACCACGCGAATGAAAAGCCTGATGGCCTGAATGCGATCCATGCGCGCAAGTAGACCACGGCGGCATCGGCCAGGCAATCATTTATTCCAGTTTGGAATAAGCGTAATGCACAGGACAGGGATTCCCGGCGGCCGCGAACGCCGCGACCATCCGTTCCAACGATCAGCAACCCTCAAGGAGATTTCAATGGCAAAAATGAAGGCCGCCATGGCCGCCGTTCTGGTGATGGAAAAAGAAGGAATTACACAGGCATTTGGCGTACCCGGCGCAGCCATCAACCCGTTTTATTCTGCGCTGCGCGAGCGCCAGTCGATCACACACATCCTGGCGCGGCATGTCGAAGCCGCGTCGCACATGGCCGAAGGCTACACACGCGCCAAAGCGGGGAATATCGGTGTGTGCATAGGCACCAGCGGCCCGGCCGGCACCGACATGATCACGGGGCTGTACTCTGCGATTGCCGACAGCATTCCGATTTTGTGCATCACTGGACAGGCACCACGAGCACGCCTGTACAAGGAAGATTTTCAGGCGGTCGACATCGAGTCCATTTCAAAACCGGTCACCAAGTGGAGCGTGACCGTGCGCGAACCGGCTTTAGTGCCGCGCTCGTTCCAGCAAGCCTTTCACCTGATGCGCTCGGGACGGCCCGGCCCTGTGCTGATCGACCTGCCTTTTGATGTGCAGATGGCCGAAATCGAATTCGACATTGACACTTACGAGCCGCTGCCGGTCTACAAGCCTGCCGCCAGCCGCAAGCAGATCGAAAAGGCGCTGGACATGCTGGCCGCCTCCAGCAAACCCCTGATCGTCGCCGGCGGCGGCATCATCAATGCAGACGCTTCCGATTTGCTGGTCGAATTTGCCGAACTCACCGGTGTGCCGGTCATTCCCACACTGATGGGCTGGGGCACCATTCCCGACGATCACCCTTTAATGGCGGGCATGTGCGGACTGCAAACCAGCC
Source organism: Polaromonas sp. P1_E3 (assembly GCF_056405935.1). Taxonomy (NCBI): domain Bacteria; kingdom Pseudomonadati; phylum Pseudomonadota; class Betaproteobacteria; order Burkholderiales; family Comamonadaceae; genus Polaromonas; species Polaromonas sp. P1_E3. The sequence continues at coordinate 1,355 of NZ_JBFUBD010000361.1, read as the reverse complement.
ACCGCTACGGCAACGCCACCATGCTGGCCAGCGACTTCGTCATCGGCATCGGCAACCGCTGGGCCAACCGCCACACCGGCTCGCCCGAGGTGTATTGCAAAGGCCGCACCTTCGTGCACGTCGACATCGAGCCGACACAGATCGGGCGCGTGTTCAACCCGGACTTTGGCATTGTCAGCGACGCCAAGGCCGCGCTGCAATTGCTGGTGCAGGTGGCTCGCGAACGCAAGGCGGCCAAGAGCCTGCCCGACTATGGCAGCTGGGCGGCCCGCTGTGCCGAGCGGAAAAAGCTCATGCACCGCAAGTCCCACTTTATCGAGACCCCCATCAAGCCAATGCGTGTTTACGAGGAGATGAACAAGGTGTTCCCGCGCGACACCATTTACGTGACAACCATTGGCCTGAGCCAGATTGCCGGCGCGCAGTTTCTCAATGTGTACGGGCCACGTCAGTGGATCAACTGCGGCCAGGCAGGCCCGCTGGGCTGGACCATTCCCGCAGCTTTGGGCGTGGTGGCCGCCGACCCGACACGTACGGTTGTCGGGCTGTCCGGCGACTACGACTTCCAGTTTTTGATGGAAGAGCTGGCCGTGGGCGCGCAGTTCAACCTGCCCTACGTACAGGTGCTGGTCAACAACAGCTATCTGGGCCTGATCCGCCAGGCCCAGCGTGGTTTTGAGATGGACTACTGCGTGCAGCTGGCTTTCGMAAACCAGAATGTACCGGAAGGCGAAGGTGATCTGCGCAGCTACGGCGTGGACCACCAGGCCGTGGTGCAAGGCCTGGGTTGCAGGTCATTGCGTGTGACCGATCCTGAAAAAATCAGCGACGCCATGGTCGAAGCACAGGTGATGGCACGCAAATACCGGGTGCCAGTGGTCGTGGAAATCATCCTCGAAAAGGTCACCAACATCGCAATGGGCACCGAGATCGACAAGGTCAACGAGTTTGAAGACATCGACTGCCGCCACCCCAAGGGCCGTGAAGGTCTTGAACTGGCTGGCTTGCTCGAATAAACCTTCAGCAACAGTCAATACATTACCAGCGAGAAGCCATGCCTAAATTTTCCGCCAATCTCAGCATGCTTTATACCGAACATGCGTTCCTCGACCGCTTTGAACCGGCTGCCAAAGCCGGCTTCAAGGCCGTGGAATTTCTCTTCCCTTATGCGTTCAGCGCCGCCGACATCAAGGCCAGGCTCAATGGCAATGGTTTGCAGCTGGTGCTGCACAACCTGCCCGCGGGCGACTGGGAAGCCGGCGAACGCGGTATTGCCTGTCACCCCGATCGCGTGGAGGAGTTCCGCGCCGGTGTGGCCCAAGCCATCGCGTATGCCCAAGTTCTCGGCGTGGGTC
>NZ_JBFUBD010000360.1:0-2699 GCF_056405935.1 Polaromonas sp. P1_E3 | reverse complement strand
CCCGGGTGTGCGGCCAGGCCGCGCGCCCGGGCAGCTTGCACCAGTGGCGTTGGCTGATTCTTCATGAGGATGTCCATGACGGCCGCATGCGGCGCCAGCCGGGACACATCGCACGGCAGGGGATCATCGGCCCTGAGCCCCAGCGGCGAGGCATTCACCACCACGTCATGACCCGAGGGGTCACCGCTGCTTGCAGCCACGATGCTTGCGGTCGAAAGCGGCGTAGCGGCAGCAATCTCGTTGGCCAGCACCTGCGCCTTGCCGGGCGCGGGGTCGTAGAGTGAAATGGCGGCCGGCGCCTGGGTGCCTGCCATTGCGAGCGAAGCGGTAATGGCGGCAGCTGCGCCGCCGGCCCCCAGAATCAGTACGCGCCTGCCGGCGTACGCCACGCCGAAATAATCCATCGACAGGACAAAACCCTTGCCGTCAAACAAGGCGCCTTCCAGTTCACCGGCAGCGTTGCGGCGTATGCCGTTCACCGCACCGGCCACCCGGCCCGCCTCATTGCAATGCGAAAGCAGCCCCATCACCTCCGCCTTGTGCGGAATGGTCAGCAACATGCCTTTGACATTCCTGGCCAGGAAAGCGGCCTTCACAAAGGCCTGGATGTCCCCGGCAGCCACATGCACCGGGATAAGGACGGCATCAATGCCCAGCGCCTTGAAGATCAGGTTGAACACCTCGGGCGCACGCACCTGCCCGACCGGATCGCCGGGGATCAGATACACGTCGGTGTTGCCCTGAATGGTGGGAAGCATGGGGGATAGCCTGAAACGTTCGATAATCGGTTAAAACTGGAGGATTCGCTGTGAACTTTAGTAGGTAGCCTCCCGAAGCCCAACAGCTTTATTGTCGAATTGATCGTTTATCGCGCAATAAAGATCGATCATCGAACGAAACGAGGGTTTGACCTACGTCTACGCCCCCAGCCTGTGTCGATACTCCGGCCATGAAAACGCCTGCCCCCGCCCCTGCCCCCACCGTATTGCAGGCCCCCAGCACCCCTAAGCTCGACAAACGCGACTGGATCGCCGGGCTCGAAAAGGGCCTGTCCATCATCGAGTGCTTTGATGACGCCAATCCGCGCCTGACCGCCAGCCAGGCCGGCGCGCGCTGCGGCATGACACGCACCGCGGCCCGCCGCTATTTGCTGACGCTGGAGCACCTGGGATATATCGCCAGCGACGGCAAGCTCTTCTGGCTGACGCCGCGGGTGCTGCGGCTGGGGCAGTCCTACCTTGAATCGGCACGCCTGCCGCGCATCGTGCAGCCTTTTTTGCAGCGCGTCACTGCGGGAACGCAGGAAAGCGCGTATGTCAGCGTGATGGATGGCGACGACATCGTCTATATCGCCCGCAACGGCTCCAGCCGCGCCATGAACACCGGCTACGTGCTGGGCTCACGCGTACAGGCCCAGGTGACGGCTGCAGGCCTTCTGATGCTGTCGATGCGCGACCCGGCCTGGCTCGAAACCTGGCTGGCAAATCACGAGCTCAAGGCCTATACCTCTTACACGATTGCCAGCAAGGACCGCCTGCGTATCGAACTTGCGCGCGTGCGTGCGCAAGGCTGGGCCATTTCCGAACAGCAGCTGGAACTCAATTACCGCGGTATCGCGGTACCCCTGCGTGACCGCCATGGCGAAGTTGCCGGGGCACTCAGTGTGACCATGCCGATGGGGCATGAGTCGAGTGAGGATGCGGCGGGACGGGTTTTGTCTGTTTTGCGGGAGACTGCGCAGGCGATGAGGAATTTGATTTGAGATCCTGGGGGATCGCTTCCAGCAACGTGCCTGTTCCGGCTTCGGATTTCTGCTGAAGGCGCTGACCGTGGTTGCCCGGCCAGCAGCACTCAGGCGAGCGCGCGACGCCGCAACCAGAACTCCACCTCGCAAGGGTTCACTCCAGTCGCTATCAATTTAATAGCTGCTTGCGCCCGCCCCTATTGGCAAAATGCCATTTTCACCAAATATCAAACAGCCCCGACGCTCCCGGTCACGGGCAAAACAATCCCCGTGACATAACCCGAACAAACAGGAGAAGCCAGAAATACATACGCAGGCGACAGCTCTTCGGGTTGCGCCGGCCGCCTCATGTCGGTCTTCTTGCCGAAATCCTTGACCTGGTCGGGGGGTGAATCTGCCGGATTGAGCGGCGTCCATACTGGGCCGGGCGCCACCGCGTTCACGCGTATGCCTTTGTCCAGGAGGTTGCTGGCCAGGGATTGGTGAAAGCGTGAATGGCCCCCTTGGTCGCAGAGTAGTCCAGCAGCCTGGCGCTGCCTTCCAGCCCTGTCACCGAGCCGGTGTTGATGATGCAGGAGCCCTGCTTCAGGTACGGCAAGGCGGCCTTGGCCATGTGGAAGTAACCGTAAACGTTGGTGCGCAATGTTTCGTCAAACCGTTCTTCCGTCAGGTCTTCCAGGGATTCGGCGTGCTCCTGGAAGGCGGCATTGTTCACCAGGATATCGAGCTTGCCCAGCGACTTGACGGTCTTCTTCACCGCTTCGCGGCAGAACGCCGCGTCCTTCACATCGCCGGCAATCAGCACGCACCGGCGGCCTTCCGCTTCGACGCAGCGCTGGGTCTCTACCGCATCCTCGTCGGAGTCAAGGTAAGCCACAGCCACGTCTGCGCCCTCACGCGCAAACAGCACCGCAACGGCGCGTCCTATGCCGGAATCTGCACCGGTAATCAACGC
>NZ_JBFUBD010000359.1:0-2700 GCF_056405935.1 Polaromonas sp. P1_E3 | reverse complement strand
GCCCGCCGCCCAGGCAAGCGAGCGTGCGCCGGGAACACCCAGCGTGTAAACCACGTAGTGAACGAGCCGCGCAAAAAAATACACGGCGCAGGCGGCGGCCGTCACCGAATCGGCCCGGCCGCTGGCCTGCACCGCCAGCACGGCCGGCGCAAAAATCACCAGGTTTTCAGTGGCATTGGCCTGGGCCCGCTGTGCGCGCTGGGCCCACTCGGCAAGGGATTTTTCTGTGGCCGTCGGGTTGGCTAGCGTACCGCCCAGGCCGCGCACGGCGATGCGGTTGAGGACATAAGGCAAGGCGAACAACGCTGCAGCGGCCAGGGTCAGCGCCAGCCAGTAGATTTCCTTGGACATGATGGTTTTCCTTCTTCGTTTGCATGCCGCAATGCGGGCACGAACGCGAAGATAGCCGCGCCGGGAAAAGTGTTCTGTAGCTTTTGCTACAGAGCCACAAAAGATGGCTGGGCAGCACTGGCGCGTGATGACCAGACCGCTGAAGAAACAGCTTTCCGGCCCAGCATGGTCAAGGCAAAGCGCCCTGCCTGCGCAGCACCTGGCCCGCCCCCGCGCACACAGTCTTGCCATCGCGGCAAGCGAGCTGGCCGTTGACAAAAACGGCGTCAATGCCTGAGCTGACCTCGGTCGGGCTCCCGTAGCTCGCGTTCGCGTTCACACGGTCCGGGTCAAAGATGACGATGTCGGCGTGATGGCCCGGCGCCAGCGTTCCGCGGCCTGTGAGGCCAAAGCGCCGGGCGCTGAGGCCGGTCATCTTGTAGATAGCCGTCTCAAGCGAAAAGAGCTTTCTTTCGCGCACATAGTGCCCCAGCACGCGGGGGAAAGTTCCCCACAGCCGCGGATGCGGCCGCACGTCATGCGCCAGTCCGTCGGAGCCGACCATGGCCATCGGGTGGCTCAGGATGCGGCTGACGTCGTCTTCGCTCATGGCGAAGTAAATGGCCCCGGCCGGCTGCAACGCGCGGGCCACGTCTTCTTCGGTCTGGTTGCGCTCGCGCGCCAGCGCTTTCAATGATCGCCCGGCCACACCCGGCTCGGGTTGCGACCATGTCACCAGCACGTCGCTGGATTGCTTCACGCGGGACGGCAGCAGCATGGTGGAAGAGGCGTTGTACGGATAGCAGTCGAAACACACCGACTGCCCTTGCGCGGCCTGCTCCAGCAGGGCCAATGTCTCTACAGACCGCCCGTGGTTGGCTGTGCCGACCAGTTTGTGGTGGGAGATCACGGTGCCCACACCGAGCTCGCGGCCGATATGCAGGGCCTCGCGCAGTGCCTCGTCAATAGCGTCGCCTTCGTCGCGAATGTGCATGGCCACAATGCCGCCGCACGCCTTGAGCTGTGCACCCACGGCAATCACTTCTTCCGCCGTGGCGGCTTTTGCGGGCGGGTAGTACAGGCCTGTCGACATACCGATGGCGCCGGCCGCCAGCGCTGCCGCGAGTTCCGTCGCCATGCCTGCTGCCTCTTCAGGCGTTGCGGCCCGTTCGAGGTCTGCCATGTGCTTGACCCTTAGTGTGGAATGGCCGACAAGACAAGCTACGTTAACGGCCAGGCTGGACTGGGCCAGCGCATCGAGGTAGGCCGCAAAACTCCGGTAGACCCAGCCATCGGAGCCCAGAATGTCCAGCGGCGCTGGCGGGTTGGTGGTTTCCAGCGGGGCCAGGCTGACGCCGCAATTGCCCGCGATGACCGTGGTGACACCCTGCGACAGCTTGGGGTGCGGGCCCGTCGTGGGCATCAGCAACAAGCGGTCGTCGTGGGTATGCGCATCAATAAATCCCGGCGCCACGATGCGCCCAAGCGCACTGACGCGTTCTGTTGCCGGTGCCGATGTCAGGTCGCCGATGGCGGCAACCTTGCCCTGGAACACACCCACGTCGGCGCGCAGGCGGAGCGCGCCGGTTCCATCAATCACCTCGCCGCCTTCAATGATGAGATCAAACATTCGCGTTCAATCCAGCTGGACGCCGGCCCGCTTGACGACCTCCGCCCACATGCGTGTCTCCCGCATGGCGCGGTCAAACAGGCGGTCCGGCGGGCCCAGGGTGGTTTCGAAAGAGATGGCGGCGTAGCGCTCATTGACTGCGGCATTCCCCAGCACCTTGTTGATTTCGCTGTTGAGCCGCATCACGATGTCCCGCGGCGTGCCGGCCGGCGCCACAATGCCGCCCCAGGCCGTCGTTTCATAGCCTTTGACAAACTCTCCGATGGTGGGCACATCGGGCAGTTGCAGGCTGCGCGCCCGGCCCGAAACGCCCAGCGCCTTGACCCGGCCGCTCTTGATGTGCGGCGCGATGGACGACAGGTTGTCAAACATCAGGTCAACCTGCCCGCCCATCAGGTCCTGGATCGCCTGCGGGCTGCCGCGATAGGGCACATGGGTCATGAAGGTGCCGGTCATGCTCTTGAACAGCTCGCCACCCAGGTGCCCCGTGGTTCCGTTGCCTGATGAAGCCATGCTGAGCTTGCCGGGCCTGGATTTGGCCAGCGCGATCAACTCGGCCACGTTCTTCACGCCAAGGTCGTTCCGGACAACCAGCGCGTTTTGCACATAACCGAGCAGCGCCACCGGTACCAGCTGCTTGTCGGGGTCGTAAGGGAGTTTGGCAAAAAGGGCCTTGTTGATTGCCAGGGTACCCACGTTGCCATAGCCCAGCGTGTAGCCGTCCGGCGCCGCACGCACAA
>NZ_JBFUBD010000358.1:0-2702 GCF_056405935.1 Polaromonas sp. P1_E3 | reverse complement strand
CCACAGCGGCGTGGTGCTTCGCTTTATCGAATACATGGACGTGGGCGCCACCAATGGCTGGCGCATGGACGAGGTGCTGCCCTCCGCCCAGGTGGTGGAACGGCTGAATGCTGAATTCCCCCTTGTGGCCATAGACCCAAACTACACCGGCGAAACCGCAGAACGCTGGCGTTACGCCGACGGTGCGGGCGAGGTCGGCGTGATCAGCAGTGTGACGCAGGCTTTTTGCGGCGACTGCAACCGCGCTCGCCTCTCGACCGAAGGCAAATTGTTTTTATGCCTCTTTGCCAGCCAGGGGCAGGATTTGCGCGCCCTGCTGCGCGGCGGCTACGGCGACGACCAGATCGCGGCGGCCGTCGGCCATATCTGGCAAAAACGGGATGACCGCTATTCGCAACTGCGCGCCGAGATGCCAGCAGACACAAGCACCCCCGATTCAACCGCCAAGCGCGTTGAGATGAGTTACATAGGCGGATGAATAGGGCCCCCACGTTCGCCCACTGCGTGTGGCTCTCTGCCCCCCGAGGGGGCGCTGCGCCTGCGGCCCGGCGAAGCCGGTTCCGCGGCCCTGACTGGTCTGGGCCCCCCAACGGCGTCCTTGAGCGCCTTGAGCTATCCGCGTTCAGGAGCTTTTTTTGAAAGATGTCCCAATGCCTTCCTTTATTCACGCCGAGGCCATTACCGGCGTGATCCTGGCCGGTGGCCGCGGGTCACGCATGGGCGGAGTAGACAAAGGCCTGCAGAATTTCAACGGTATTCCTCTGGCCCTGCACACGCTGATGAGGCTGTCGCCGCAGGTCGGCGAGGTGATGATCAATGCCAACCGCAACCTGGCGGCGTATGAATCTTTTGGTGTGCCGGTCTGGCCTGACAGCACCGGGTTGGGTGAATTTGCCGGGCCGCTGGCCGGGTTCCTGACCGGCCTGGAGCGTTGTGAGACACCTTACCTGCTGACCGTACCTTGTGATACCCCGCTGTTTCCCGGCGACCTCGTGGCGCGCCTGGCTGGAGCGCTGGCACATGAAGGTACCGATTTCGCCGTGGCAGCAGCGCCCGAGGAAGACGGACAGCTCAGGCCCCAGCCCGTGTTTTGCCTCATGGGCACGCACATGCTGGAAAGCCTGGCCCGCTTTACGCACGGTGGCGGCCGAAAGATCGACGCCTGGACGGCACAACACAAAACCGTCATTGTTCCGTTTGACCAGCCCGGTGACGACAGCCGCGGGTTCTTCAACGCCAACACGCTGGCGGAGCTGCACCAGCTGGAATCCCGCCTGCCGTGAAAACACTCGACCAGATTGCGGCGGAGCTGCAGGGCTACGATCCCCAGGCCCTTTCCGCTGACCAGGTGCTGGACTTCCTGTCCCGGCTTGTCATGCCTGTGCAGGAGCAAATTGAGCTTCCCTTGATGGAGGCCTTCGGGCGCGTATTGGCCCAGGACGTGGTTTCGCCATTTGACGTGCCGCCCCATGACAACTCGGCCATGGACGGCTACGCCTTTGATGGCGGGCAGCTCACTGGCTCGGCGCTGGAGTTGCAGGTAGCGCCCGGCACCGCACTGGCCGGCAAGGCCTGGCAAGGCAGCGCCGGCCCGGGCCAGTGCGTCAAGATCATGACCGGCGCCATCATGCCGGCGGGCCTGGATACGGTGGTGCCGCAGGAGTTTGTGACCGTGCATGAGGATGCCCAAGGCGCACGCATCAGCATTCCGCCTGGCTTGCTCCGCGCTGGTGACAACCGCCGGCTGCAAGGCGAGGACTTGGCGCAGGGCCGGCCAGCGCTATTAAAAGGTGAGCTGGTCACGCCCGCCAGGCTTGGTCTGGCGGCCTCCTTGGGCCTTAAAACGTTGTCGACCTGGCGGCCGCTGCGGGTGGCCTATTTCTCCACCGGCGATGAGATCCTGTCGTTGGGCGAGGCGCCGCGCGAAGGCGCTGTCTACGACAGCAACCGCTACACCGTCTTTGGCATGCTCAGCCGCCTGGGCTGCAAGGTCATCGACATGGGCGTGGTGCGCGACGACCCGGCGCTTCTGGAGGCGGCATTCAAGCGCGCGGCAAGCGAGGCCGACGCCGTCATCACCTCTGGCGGTGTCAGCGTGGGCGAGGCCGATTTCACCAAAGCCATGATGAAAAAGCTGGGCGACGTGGCTTTTTGGCGCATCGCGATGCGGCCGGGCAGGCCCATGGCCGTGGGACGAATTTCAACCACAAAATCGGGGTCAAGCCCAATAAAGACGAGCGCAAGCAGCTATGAAAAATATAGCAATACAAGTACTTACCCCAACCCCAACGGAGCCATCCTTTTCGGCTTGCCCGGCAACCCCGTTGCGGTGATGGTGACTTTCCTGGCCTTTGTGCGCCCTGCTCTGCTTCAGATGATGGGCGCCAGCGCCGCACCGGCGCCGCTACTCAAGGCACGAAGCATGGAGCCCATCCGCAAGAAACCAGGGCGCACCGAATACCAGCGCGGCTGGGTGTCCACCGCGGCTGACGGTTCGCTGGAGGTTAAAACCACCGGAAACCAGGGCTCGGGCGTGCTGCGCTCCATGGCCGAGGCCAACGGCCTGATGGTGCTCCATCACGAACAGGGCAACATCGCTGCGGGAGACAGCGTGGACGTCCTCATGTTTGAAGGCGTCCTGTAAGCCACAGAGTCCGCAGCCCGGCCGGCGCTAGTCGGTACGGGGCTTTGATAGCGCGGGC
>NZ_JBFUBD010000357.1:0-2726 GCF_056405935.1 Polaromonas sp. P1_E3 | reverse complement strand
GTGTGCAGGTAGCGCGGCAGCGGCAGGCCGAGTGCGCGCTGCAGCAGGATTTGCCGCGCGGTGTTGTCGGCAAGGTCTTCGCCGCGGACGATGTCGGTGATGCCCTGGGCTGCGTCGTCTACCACCACGGCCAGTTGGTAGGCCCACAGGCCGTCGGCACGCTTGAGGACAAAGTCGCCCACCTCCCGGCCGACGTCTTGCGCCTGTGCGCCCAGCCGACGGTCGTACCAGGTGATTTCTGCTTGCGCAGTAGCCGGAGGGGCAAAGTCGGATGCTATTGAATTCATAGCTGCTTGCGCGTGTCCTGATTGGGCTGGAGCATTATTTTGTACACGATTCTGTGTCAAAAACCGCCACGCACGTGCGGCACGGCCATGCAACCCGCCGCGGCAGGTGCCGGGGTATACCAGTTCGCCATGGCGTTCGCGCGGCTGCCCCGAAACAGCTAGCGCCCGCGCAATGTCCTGCCGCGTGCAGGCACAGGGATAGGCCAGGCCGTGGGTGATCAGCGAGTCGAGGGCGTTCTGGTACAGGGCACCGCGTTGTGACTGGTACACCGGCAACTCGTCCGGCACGAGGCCGCAGCACGCGAGCTGTTCAAGAATGACGCGGTCTGCGCCCGGTACGCAGCGCGGGGTGTCGACATCCTCAATGCGGACAAGCCAGCGGCCTTGGTGCGCCCGGGCATCGAGCCAGCTGGCCAGCGCCGCCACCAGCGAGCCGGCGTGAAGCGGACCTGTGGGAGAAGGGGCAAACCTACCTTTGTAGCCCGAGGCCATAAGCAGAAGAAACTATGAGAAAGCTAACCTGGCGGCCGCCGCGCCGGGCCGCCCCAAGCAAGGCCAGCCCCCTCGGGGGGCAGCGTAGTACGCGAAGCGACAAGCGTGGGGGCTAACAAACTTCGAGGGCCATCTCAAGGCCCGAGACAAAGCCGTCTTCGACGCGGTGGCCCAGGCACCAGTCGCCGCAGGCGCCGATGCGAGATTTGGCGTCCCAGGCGTGGGTTTTGCCCAGCGGCTGCTGCGTCTGGGCGTAGCGCCAGCGGTGCACCGCCGCATGCGGCGGCTGGGCGCGGATGCCGGTCACTTCAGTAAACGCTTTCAGCAGCTTGGCCTTGACGCGCTCGGCATCGTCTTCGAGGTGGCGCTCGGACCATTCCGGGCTGGCCTGCACGGTCCAGCGTTCTATCGGGCTGCGCCCGGGTTTGGACGATTCCCGGGCCAGCCAGGCAATGCGATGGTGCGTGCTGCGCGCCGCATTCCAGTGGGGGCCCAGATGCGCCATGGTGGGCTGCATCGCTTGCGGAAAAGCCAGCATCAGCGTCCAGCAGGGCGCCACGCTGACCTCTGACAACTCGGTCACCAGAGGCTTGGCCTGTTGCGAGCTGAGCAGCAGGGCCTGCGCCTGCGAAGACGGCACCGCCAGAATGACGGTGTCAAAACCCGAATGCACGCGGCTGTCTGCGCCCGGCCCTTCGGTTTGCAGCTGCCATTGCCCGGCGTGCAGTTTGTCGGGTTCGATCCGCATGACTTCTGTTTCAAGCGCGAGCTGCCCCGCAGTCGCCAGAGGCTGGGCCCACAGCCGGACCAATGCGTTCATGCCGGGGGAGGCAACCCAGTGGGCTTCCTTGGGCGGCAGGGCCGAGGCCACTACCCGGCCGAGTTCATCGAGGATGCGCACGGTGTTGGCGCTCCAGGGCCGTACCAGCCCGGTAGCGGTAGCCAGGGCCTTTTCAAAGCGTGCGTCGCGCACGGTGAAATATTGCGTGCCGTGGTCAAAGCCGCCGAATTCGCTTTCGCGCGTGGCCATCCGGCCGCCGGCGCCCCGGCTTTTTTCAAACACGGTGACGCGGTGCCCTGCCTGCACCAAGGTGCGGGCACAGGCGATGCCTGCAATGCCCGCGCCTATGACGGCAATACGGCGCGGGGCCGCGGATTCAGGGGATCGGATGGATTTTTTTGTCATGTCTTTGTACTTTTGTGCGGTTTGACGAATGGGCGTGCTGCGGGTCATTCAAACGGTTTGCGGCGTCCCGGCGTATGTCATCACATCTCAACCATAAACGAAAACTTCAGGAAGCTGTTCTACGCACACTCTACACGCAGCCGCAGCGCATGCGTGGTTATTGCGCGTAACTACGGGTTTTCATGCAGACTGGTCACGCTCCAGCAGCGCTTTTCGCGTGGCGGGATTTTCCAGTTGCTTGAGCCACCACTGCAGTGCACGCCCGCCCTGGCCGTCCACGGCGCGCAGCCACGCGTAACTCATGGGCACGAGGCGTGGTGCGCGCTGCATTTTTTTCTCGACCAGCCTGCCGGTGGCGACGTGCGGTCGGGCAAGGTATTCGGGCAGAAAGCCACCGCCCAGACCCCGCAGCTGGGCTTGCAGTTTTTCCTGCATGCCCGGCACTGTGAAGATGTCCTGGCCACCGAGCAGGCCCACGGTGATGCCGCTGCCCCGCTGCACCGAATCCGCCACGGCCACCGCACGGTGGGGCATCAGCATCGCGTCCGTCACCGGTTCGGCGGCCTTTGCCAGTGGGTGATGCGGCGCGACGGCGTAGATGAAATGAATGCTGCCCAGTGTCTTGTGCTGTACCGATGTATTGGCGGACGGCTCCATGGCCACCCCGATGGCCAGGTCTGCCTGGCCTGAGGTCAGCGCTTCCAGCGTGCCTGAGAGTGCTTCTTCACGGATCCGAAGGCGGGTGGGCGGGTTCAGGGCAA
>NZ_JBFUBD010000356.1:0-2731 GCF_056405935.1 Polaromonas sp. P1_E3 | reverse complement strand
GCAGGGGAGCAGTTCAAGCAGATGACGGGCACCTACATCCTGAACATCCCCTACAAAAGCAACCCGCCCGCGGTGACGGACCTGCTGGGCGGCCAGATCGACATGATGATTACCGATATGGCGACGGGCCTGCCGCAGGTCAAGGCCGGCAAGCTCAAGGCGCTGGGTGTTTCTACCCGGCAGCGTTCACCACTGGCGCCCGATGTGCCGACCATCGCCGAGGCCGGCGTCAAGGGTTATGAAATGACTTACTGGTTTGCTGCCTATGCGCCAGCCGGCACGCCCGCTGACGTCGTTGCAAAACTCAGCGACATGCTGGTCAAGGCGGCCCGCAGCCCTTCGGCCGCGCCGTTCTACCAGTCCAGCGGCACCGAAATCTTCACCAGCAACCCGGAGGATCTGCGCAAGTTCCAGGCGGCGGAAACCCTGAAATGGGGAAAGATCATCAAGGCTGCGGGCATCGAGCCTGAATGAACGCTGCGGTCTGGTTGGCATTAAATGGGCCTGCAACCCTTTGTGGGCGGGCGCTACCAGCTATCAAATAAATAGCTGATCAGGCCCGCCAGCCCGCTGGCAGCCCGCCTTGGCGTGCGCGGTAACGAAGGGCGGAGCATTCGCGGCGCGTTTTCAGGCGCGATCCTGAAAATTTAAACAACGTTCAATTTTTAGAACAAGTGTTAATTTTCACCGGAAACGGCATGCTGGACGAGCGGTTTTCACGCCTATATTCAGGCGATGCAAACCCGAATAGACCGCCAGCAGGCCCAGAGTGATTTACGCCGGACACTGATGCTGGACGCCGCCCGTACCGTGTTTGAACGCCTGGGCATCGATGGCGCAAGCATCCGCGAGATCGCCAGGGAAGCAGGCTATACCGCCGGGGCCATCTATTCATATTTTGAAAACAAGGAAGCCATTTACGGCGCCTTGCTGGCCGAATGCCTCGAGCGCCTCAATGCCGTGGTGGCGTCTGCGGGGGAAGAGCGCACCGACCCAGCCGAGATGCTCGAAGCCAAGGCCAGCGCCTGGTTCGGTCTTTTTGCGGCCAACCCGCGCGACCTGGACCTGGGCTTTTACCTCATGCAGGGCATGCGCCCCCGCGGGCTGGGCACGGAGCTGAACCAGCGGCTCAATGACCGCCTTCATGACGCTTTGCGGCCCTGTGAAGCCGCCTTGCGGGCCATGGGTTTGAACGCCGAAGACGCATTGCGCGAAAATACGGCATTGTTCGCGCATGGCATGGGCTTGCTGCTTCTCCAACATACCGGTCGCATCCGCATGTTCGGGCAGGACCCCACGTTGCTGTTCGATGCTTATGTGATCGGCCTGGTGGAGCGCCTGCAGCGCAACCCGGCCTGATTTTTCCCAGAATTTTTCCGGTGCCTGTCCGGAATTTCCCAGGACCCTAAATGCTGCTTGATGCCGATGACTCCCAGCTTGTGCTGGTCGACTACCAGACCCTTTTGATGCCCTCGATCTTTGAGGCCGACCTGGTCATGGCCAATGCCGTGAAGCTCGCCCGCATGGCGAAACTGCTGGATGTGCCGGTATGGGGCACGGAAGAAAACCCCGAAAGCCTGGGCGCCACGGTGCCCGAAATACAGGCCGCCATCCAGGCTGCCGGCGGCAAGACCATGGACAAGATGTTCTTCAGTGCCGTGGCCGATGGCCTGGGCGACCTGCTGCGCCCACCTGTGCGCAAGGCACCGACAGGCGGAAACGCCCGCAGCCTGCCCAAGCACCTGCAAAAACCGGCGCCCGAACCGGAAGAGGGCAGAAGCACCATCGTTATCGCCGGCTGCGAAGCCCACGTCTGCCTGATGCAGACCGCGCTTGATTTGCTCGAAGAAGAGTTCGAAGTCTGGGTCGTGACGGACGCCTGCAGCTCACGCAGTGAGCGCAACCGAGATGCGGCATTCGACCGCCTCGCCGGCAACGGCGCCGAACTGGTGACGACCGAGATGGTGGCGTTTGAGTGGCTGCGCACGGCTGAGCATGAGGTGTTCAGGGATGTGCTGGGGTTGGTTAAATAGAAGACGCAATAGAAGACGCTTGTGGCCGCAGCTTGCGGTGTCTCAAAACAAAAAAAATGGGAGGGGCATGTGAAAAAGCTTTATCTAATGGTCGCGGTTGCCCTATTCGCTGCTGCGTGCCTTGGCGCTCCAGATGGCGCGCGAGCGCATGAGAACGACAAGGTCGTCACCGTGCAGGGAAGTCCCACGGTCTACCTGGCCCTGGCCACCGGACCCATCTATCCTTTCGTGAATCCGGAAACATTCCTCGGCTGCGGCTTCAAGTGGACCGATGTGGTGACGGTGCAACAGGAGTGGCTCGACTATGCGTTCAGGATCCGCATGTACCCCCTTTCGGATGTGCCGACCTGCGAGATGGTGCGCGGGCTGCGTCCCATAGCGAAGGCGCCGGCCGATCGCGCGCCGGTAATGGTTGATGGCAGACCGGAGGTGTACTACGTGCTTCCGGACGGGACGAAGCACCTGATTGCCAACGCCAATGCTTTCCTCGGGTGTGGGTTCCGCTGGAGCGACGTGCAGAAGATCTCGCCCAAGGAGTTGGAGGCGATGAATAACGGTATCGCGCTGCCGGACGCGACCGCGTGCCGAACGGCGCGTCGTTTGAGCTTCGCGGTAGTGACACGCGAAGGCGAAGGGGCTCCACAGGGTGTGGGAGAGGTGCTCGACAATATAGTCTCAATCCCTGGCCAGGAGGAGAT
>NZ_JBFUBD010000355.1:0-2734 GCF_056405935.1 Polaromonas sp. P1_E3 | reverse complement strand
AAACTGAACTGAAGCAACTACAAAGAATTCAGATGATTGACAAACTCTCCTGGATCACGGTCTATCCGGAAATCGTCCTCCTGGTCATGGCCTGTGTGATCGCGCTGGTGGACCTGGGCGTCAAGACGCCGCAGCGTACGGTAACCTACGTGCTCACCCTGTTGACCCTGGCTGTCGTGGCCGCGATGGAGGCGGCATATGCGTCCGGTGGCCAGACCTTCTACGGTTTTGGCAACATGATCGTCAGCGACCCCATGGGCGGCTGGCTCAAATGCTTCGCCTGCATCGCCGTGATGATCACGCTGGTTTATGGCCGGCCATACGCGGCGGATCGAGACATGATGCGGGGCGGCGAGTTCTTTACGCTCAGCCTGTTTGCCTTGCTCGGCATGTTTGTGATGATTTCGGGCCACAACTTCCTCGTGATCTATATGGGCCTGGAGCTGTTGACGCTGTCCAGCTATGCACTGGTGGCCCTGCGCCGCGACAACGCCACGGCCACCGAAGCCGCCATGAAGTATTTTGTGCTGGGCGCGCTGGCTTCGGGCTTCCTGCTTTACGGCCTGTCGATGCTATACGGCGCGACCGGCTCCCTGGACCTCAATGAAGTGTTCAACGCCATTGCCAGCCGCCAGGTCAAGCACCAGGTGCTCGTGTTCGGGTTGGTTTTCATTGTTGCAGGCCTGGCTTTCAAGCTGGGTGCAGTGCCTTTTCACATGTGGCTGCCTGACGTTTACCAGGGTGCGCCCACGGCGGTAACCCTGCTGATCGGCGGCGCGCCTCAGCTTGCTGCCTTCGCGATTTGCATTCGCTTGCTGGTAGAGGGCTTGCTTCCCCTGGCGATCGACTGGCAGCAGATGCTGGGGCTGATGGCGATTGGCTCGCTGCTGGTGGGTAATCTCGCTGCCATTGCGCAGTCCAACCTCAAACGCATGCTGGCGTTTTCCACCATCTCCCAGATGGGCTTCCTGTTGCTTGGCCTGCTGGCCGGCGTGGTCAACGGCAACCAGCTCAATACCGAGTCGGCTTACAGCGCGGCCATGTTCTACGCGCTGACCTATGTGCTCACCACCCTGAGCGCCTTTGGCATCATCATGCTGCTGGCGCGTGCCGGGCACGAGTCCGAGGAGATCGTCGACCTGGCTGGCCTGAACCAGCGGAGCCCCTTGTACGCAGGTGTGATGGCTATCAGCATGTTTTCGCTGGCAGGCCTTCCGCCGCTGGTGGGTTTTTATGCCAAGCTGGCCGTCCTTCAGGCGCTGATCTCCTCCCAGCAAACCACTTATGTTGTGCTGGCCATTTTTGCCGTGCTGGCGTCACTGGTAGGTGCCTTTTATTACCTGCGGGTGGTCAAGGTCATGTACTTTGACGCGCCGCTCAGCCACAACGCACAGCCGGTTTCCGCCCCGGCAGATGCCAAGGCCGTTTTGGCGATCAATGGTGCGCTCATCCTGATCCTGGGCATCATGCCCGGCGGTTTGATGACCCTGTGTGCGCAATCCATTAGCAGCATTGTCAAATCACTGGGTAGCTGACCCCTGCCATGACCCAAACTGCTTCAGTCTGGCTGGTCGTGCTGCTGGCCTTGCTGGCAGCCAACCTGCCTTTCATCAGCAACCGCCTGTTCGCGGTTTACCCGCTCAAACTGTCGAAAAACCTGGCGATCAGGGTTGGCGAACTGGTGGTCTGGTACCTGCTCATCGGTGGCTTGGGTTTGTACCTTGAGCAGCGCAGCGGCCAGATTGCGCCGCAAGGCTGGGAGTTCTATGCCATCACGGGCACGCTCTTCATTACCTTTGCGTTTCCGGGATTCACCTGGCGCTACCTGTTCAAGCATCGCCCATGAATGCTGTCCCTGGTCCTGATCAGGCAGATGCCCTTGCCGACGCCCATCTCGTCGAGATCCGAACCGACTCAGTCGAGATCCTGAAAGGGAATTTCCTGCACGCCATGCGTGATACCGTCAGGCTCCCCGACGGCAAGCAGGCAACGCGCGAGTATGTGATTCACCCAGGTGCCGTGATGATCGTGGCGCAGCTCGACGACGGGCGTCTGGTGCTGGAGCGCCAGTATCGCTATCCGGTGCAGGCTGTCATGCTGGAATTCCCGGCCGGCAAACTCGACGCTGGCGAAGCGCCACTTGCCTGCGCGAAGCGTGAGTTGCTCGAAGAAACCGGCTATACCGCGCGTGAGTGGGCCCGGGCCGGTGTGTTGCACCCGGTGATTTCCTATTCCACCGAATTTATCGACATCTGGTTTGCGCGCGGACTGACCCTTGGCCAGCGCAAGCTGGATGCCGGCGAGTTTCTGGACGTGTTTACTGCAACACCCGCAGAGCTTCTTGCCTGGTGTGCCAACGGCAAGGTCACGGACGCGAAAACACTGACGGGCGCGCTGTGGCTCCAAAACGTACTGTCCGGCGCGTGGACTTTGGACTGGCACGCTGCAGCCCCCTGAGCCTGCCGCGATAATCCGGCCATGAAAGTCCTGAATCTCCAGTGCGCACACCAGCATTCATTTGAAGGCTGGTTTGCGTCCGAGGACGACTTTCAGGCCCAGCTGTCGCGCGGGCTGATCGAATGCCCGATGTGCTCCGACAAAAGCATCCAGAAATTGCCCAGCGCTCCCCGCCTTAACCTGGGCAGCCACGACGCCGCGAATGCGGGAAACGTGGCCGAACTTTCATCAACCGTCAAGCTCAAACCGGTGCGGGGCTCCGCAGGCGAGGTCACCG
>NZ_JBFUBD010000354.1:0-2744 GCF_056405935.1 Polaromonas sp. P1_E3 | reverse complement strand
CCCCCGCTGCAGCAGTGCCTGAATGGTGCGGGGATCGTCGCGCTTGATGGCGATGAAAAAATCATCGTACGACCCTGCCATTGCAGAAAAAAGTCCATAAAAAACAATGCCAATAATTGTTTTCTTAAAGTAATTTATGAAGTTGTTTTTCATACCTTAACCCCGCTAAAAAGCTGCTCGAAGTTTCGGCTTGTGGCCTCTGCAATGGCATGGATGGGTTGCTGGGTGAGTTCCGCGATCTGCCTGGCCACCAGGGGCACATACGAAGGATTATTGGTTTTTCCGCGGTAAGGCATAGGAGCAAGGTAGGGGCTGTCGGTCTCAATCAACATGCGGTCCAGTGGGACAAACCGGGCCACTTCCCGCAAATCCGCGGCATTCTTGAAGGTCAGGATGCCGGAAAAAGAGATGTAAAACCCGAGGTCAAGGGCGGCGCGGGCCACCGCCTGGGTTTCGGTAAAGCAGTGAAAAACGCCAGTGGCGCGGCCCGCTTCTCCAGCGCTACCGCCCTCTTCCTTTAACAAGGCAATCGTGTCGTCGGATGCACTTCGGGTATGAATCACCAGGGGCTTGCCGGTCTGCCGGGCCGCCCGGATGTGCACCCGAAACCTCTCCCGTTGCCATTCCATGTCCGCTACGGTCCGTTCACCCAGGCGGTAATAGTCGAGCCCGGTTTCCCCAATACCGACCACTTTGGGCAATCTGGCGCGTGTCAGCAGGTCGTCCAGGCTGGGCTCCTGAACGTCCTCGTTGTCGGGATGCACGCCGACGGTTGCCCAGAAGTTGTCGTAGGTTGTTGCCAATCCGTGAACAGTTTCGAACTCTTCCAAGGTGGTGCAAATACACAGGGCCCGGTCTACCTGTGCGGCCTGCATGGCCTGGCGAATTTGAGGCAATTGGGCCTGAAGCTCCGGAAAGCTCAAATGGCAATGGGAGTCAGTGAACATCGGAGATACAAAGTTTAGGTATAAAAACAGGCCCTAAAGCCTTGCTGGTCGAGCGCGAGCAGCTATAAATACCATAGCAATCGCGGCGCTTGCCGTGCGGCAAGTCAGGTCGGCGAGCTTAAATAGTCTGTGTGGGCCGGTCAGACGCCAGGTGGGCGCCGAGGATTTCTTCAATCTTGAGCTTGAGAAGACGGGATTTTTCGTCCGATGGGAACCGGACACCGACGCCTTGTGTCCGGTTGCCAGCGGCCCTTCCGGGGGTAACCCAAGCCACTTTGCCCGCCACCGGATAACGCTGCGTATCTTCAGGGAGTGTCAGCAGGACATACACGTCATCGCCCAACTTGTAGTCGCGTGCCGTGGGAATGAAAACACCGCCTTCCGAAAACAAGGGAATATAGGCGGCATAGAGCGCCGCTTTTTCCTTGATGGCCAGCTGGACAACGCTGGGGCGGGCGGTGGCGGCTGCGGCCGAACTGGCGGGCGGTGGTGTGCTCATGGCGCTAGTTTATCGGTTTGCCTGCAGAGGCGGCTGAAATTGCTGCATAAAAGACGCGGTTATTTTGCATTCAGCGCTATGCGGGCGCGGCTTACAAGTGACTCCAGCATCAGGCCCGGGTTGTAAGGGTGTTCTACCGTGCGGGCGATGGCGGCCAGTTCTTTGGACCAGCTTGCAAGTGCGTAAAGCCCGCTACCTGTCTTGCCGGCCACCGCGGGAAGGGTTGCCGGAAAGTCGCCTGCGTGGAAAAACCGCGGCGCCGCACCCATGCGCACAGCCAGTACATCGTGGCAAAGCTTCTGCAGCGCATCCACGGCCTGCGCCGGCGCCCAGTCCGACAGGGCGCTCACGTCGCCGCGCGCCATGGCTTTGGGCAACGCTTGCCAATGCTGGGCCGCTTCCGCAGGCGGATTGTTTTGCGCCCAGCTCAGCGCATCGGCCGGGCGGCCGCCCGCCGCCACCAGCAAGGTTTGCAATTCGGCCGCTTTGGCTGCCGGCGCTGCTTTTTTGGCGCTTCCGGCGCCCTCGCCCGCCGTTGTGATTTCCTGCTGAAGCCAGCCCAGGGCCTCGCTAAAGTCTGGCCAGACCATGGTGTGGCCCAGGCACCGACTGCGAATGGTGGGCAGCAACTGGTGCGCCGCCTCGGTGGCCAGGATGAACTTGACCGCCCCGGGAGGTTCTTCCAGCGTCTTGAGCAATGTATTGGCCGTGACGTTGTTCATGCGCTCGGCCGGGAAAACCAGCACTACCTTGGTGGTCCCGCGTGAGCGTGTGAACTGGGTAAAGGACACGGCTTCGCGCGCTGCATCGACCTTGATTTCCTTGCTGGGCTTGCGTTTTTTGCTGTCCAGGTCGTCCTGAGTCTTTTCGTCGAGCGGCCAGCCGAGCGCCAGCGACAACGTTTCGGGCATCAGCATGCAAAGGTCGGCATGGGTATGCACGTCCACCGCGTGGCAACTGCCGCAGTGCCCGCAGGCGCCGTGCGGCGTGGCTTCTTCGCAAAGCCAGGCCCGCGCCAGTGCCAGCGCCAGTTCAAACTGCCCCAAACCCGAGGGCCCGCTCAGGAGCCAGGCATGGCCGCGCTGGGCCAGCAGGCTTTCAAGCTGCGCCTGGAGCCATGGCGCCAGGCGCGGATTGCTGGACCCGGCCGCTGCCGGCAAAGTGTCCAAAACGCTCATGACAACCAGCCTTTGGCGACAAAGACCTGCTGCACAGCCTGCCAGACTTCATCGCGGCTCCTGGATGCGTCAATACGGGCGAAGCGTTCCGGATGGCTTTTTTGCCGGTCCGCGTAGCCC
>NZ_JBFUBD010000353.1:0-2748 GCF_056405935.1 Polaromonas sp. P1_E3 | reverse complement strand
CCCGAATACCACGTGGGTGTCGACCACCCCGGGCATCACGATGCCCTTGCCTATGGTCGCCGCCACGCTCAGGTGGAAGATGAAATACGCCAGAAAGTTGAAGAAGGCGGCGAACAGCACCGCCTGCCCCGGCTTGAGCACGCCCGTCGAGACCACCGTGGCGATGGAATTGGCCGCGTCATGAAAGCCGTTCATGAAGTCGAAGGCAATGGCCAGGAAGACCAGCAGGAACACCACCCACAGGGCGGCCTGTACGGTTTGCATGGTTCAGCCGCCCGTGATCAGGAATTCTCGAGGACGATGCCCTCGATCAGGTTGGCCACGTCTTCGCACTTGTCGGTGATGGTCTCCAGCAACTCGTAGACCGCCTTGAGCTTGATCACTTCCCGCACATCGGGCTCTTCCCGGAACAGCCGGCTCATGGCTGAGCGCATCACGCGATCGGCGTCGGACTCAAGCTTGTCAATTTCCTCGCAGGTCTTGAGGGCGGCCTCGGCCGTCGCGGCGTCGCTGACTTTTTCAATCAGCGCCACGGCATCCTGCAGGCGCTCGCAGCATTTGACGCTGAGGTCGGTCAGCCGGACGATGTCTTCCGTCATGTGGCGCACGTCATACAGCGCCATGGTTTCAGCCGAATCCTGGATCAGGTCAGCCACGTCGTCCATGGTGTTGATCAGCTTGTGAATCTGCTCGCGGTCGATCGGGGTGATGAAAGTCTTGTGCAGCGCGCGGTTGACTTCATGCGTGATGCGGTCGGCCGCGCGCTCGGCGTGGTCGACTTCGCGGTTGAAAGCTTCGCGCTTTTGCACGTCGGCGTAGTTCGCGACCAGGTTCGAAAACGCGTGGGCGGCTTCGACGATGCGTTCGGCATGCTGGTTGAACATCTCGAAAAAATTGCCTTCGCGCGGCAGCAATTTGCCAAACAGCATGGGGACTCCTGGGGGGAATGTGTCAAAAATATGACGTTTTTGTGACTGCCCGAAGTTTAACCGTCTGGCCGTCCCTTCCCCAGAACCAGCTCGAGCCGCGGAACCGGCTTTGCCGGGCCGCAGGCGGGCGGCCCCCTCGGGGGGCAGGGAGCTACACGAAGTGAGCGACCGTGGGGGCCTTATGAGCTTCGGAAGATGAAGTAAACGGCGCCCACCATACAGAGTGCGGCCCATAGATAGTCGAGCTTTAGTGGCTCGTCCAGGTAGAACACCGCAAAAGGCACGAACACGCTGAGCGTGATGACCTCCTGCATGATCTTGAGCTGTCCGACGCTGAACTGGGTAAAGCCGATGCGGTTGCCGGGCACCTGCAGCAGGTATTCAAACAGTGCGATGCCCCAGCTGATCAGCGCTGCGACGTACCAGGGCGAGGTGGCCAGGTTTTTCAGGTGTCCGTACCAGGCAAAGGTCATGAACACATTGGACAGCAGCAGCAGGCCGATGGTTTGCGCCGATACCGGCAGGGACTGGAGGAATTGCATCAAGGGCTCCGCGAATGAGATTTAGACAAACCGCCCGACCAGCAGCAGCACAACGGTCAAGGTCACCAAGGCCAGCGCGGTGGACACCACGACACTCGCGGTGATCAGGTCTTCTGCGACCTTGTAGCGTTGGGAAAATAAAAACACATTGGCGCCAATGGGCAAGGCCGACGCCACCACCATCACCGCCATCGGCACGCCGCCCACACCCAGCAGGCGGCACAGGCCAAACACCAGCAGCGGGTGCAGCAGGTTTTTCACCCCGGCCAAAGCCAGCGCCTGGCGCCAGTGCTCACCCACGCGGGTGTTGGCCAGCGTCACGCCCACCAGCACCAGCGCCAGCGGGCCGAAGGCGTTGGCCAGCAGTTCCAGCGGCTTGTCGACCACGGCGGGAATCGTGAGGCCCGTCTGCGCAAACAACAGGCCGGCAATGATGGGCAGCGGCACTGGATGCAGCAGCGCGTTTTTCACGGCCATCAGCACCGTGGCCACTGGGTGGCGTGGTGCGGTGGTGACTTCATCAGACGTGCCCAGCTTTTGTTCATGCGCGACCGCCAGCTCCAGCACCACCGTGGCGCTGGTCAGCAGCACCAGCGAATGCACCGAGACCAGCGTAAAAAGCGTCACCAGCCCTTCAGGCCCGTACATCAACCCGACCAGCGCGATGCCGATCATGACGGTGTTCGAAAAAGTGTTGGCCAGCGCCAGCACGGCGGCTCGGCGGTTAAAGCCCTGCAGCAGCAGCGTGCCGCCAAACAGGATGATCACGGCCAAAAAGTAGGCCAGCACGGGCTTGAAGTCCAGCTGCTCAATGCGCACCTTGCTCATGGTGCGGAACAGCAGCGCCGGCGTAAGCAGCAGGAAAATCAGGTTTGAAAGGTCTTTTATCGCTCCGGGCCTTATCCACTGTGCGCGACCAGCTATAAAACCTGTAGCAATCAACAACACGACAGGAAGCAGGGACACGAAGACAAGCTGGTTCATCCGCGTGATCTTAGCGTGCAGGTTGCCAGGCCGTTTCGGTGCCGTCTCCGTATTTTGCGGGGCGGCCCCGCTTGAAAAGCGTCAACCACGGCAGTTTGTGCCGGACTATTACCTTACGCTGGTGGCATCCGTGATGCGGTAGTAAAGGCCATAGGAGTCGTCATTCAAGACGAGGAAGCGCCCCTCCACCACCACCGGCTCCATGCTGTATTTCACCGGCGTTTTGGTTTTAACCTCGACCATGCTTTCGGGCCCACCGGGCAGGCAGAAGGCGCAGGTCAGCGGCACGGACG
>NZ_JBFUBD010000352.1:0-2755 GCF_056405935.1 Polaromonas sp. P1_E3 | reverse complement strand
CTTCAAGGGCCAGCCGCTGCAGGGCCATTCAGGCATCAAAAAGATGCCCGACGGCAGCTTCTGGATCMTCACCGACAACGGCTTTGGCGCCAAAGCCAATTCGCCGGACGCCATGCTGTACCTGAACCGCTACAAGGTTGATTTCAAGGGTGGCGCCATGAAGCGGCTGGAAACGATTTTTCTGCGTGATCCCGACAGGAAAGTGCCGTTTCGCATCGTCCATGAAGGCACAAAGCAGCGTTACCTCACGGGCAGCGACTTTGACACCGAGAGCTTCCAGTTTGCCGGTGGCGCCCTGTGGATCGGTGACGAGTTTGGCCCTTTCCTGATCAAGGCCGACATGAAGGGCAAAGTGCTGGCGGTGTTTGACACGCTGGTTGACGGCAAGGTTGTGCGTTCACCCGACCATCCTGCCGTTACCACGCCGGGTGCGCCCGGCGGCGCGGTCGATTTCCAGGTCAAGCGCTCCAAGGGCTTCGAAGGCATGGCGTCGTCGAAAGACGGCAGCAAGCTGTACGCACTGCTCGAAGGTCCCGTGTGGAATGCCGAAGCAAAAGACTATGAGCGCGTGGCGGGCAAGGAGGCCCTGCGCGTGCTGGAGTTCGACGTCCAGGCGGGTAAGTGGAGCGGCCGCTCGTGGATGTATCCGCTGGAGGCCAACGGCCATGCCATCGGCGACTTCAACATGATCGACGCCACGACCGGCCTGATCATCGAGCGCGACAACGGTGAAGGCACGGCCGACAAGGCCTGCCCCGAGGGCCAGAAGCGCACTGACTGTTTCCACGACATCGCGAAGTTCAAGCGTGTCTACAAGATCGAAATGACCGACGCCAACGTGGGCGGGCCGGTGCGCAAGRTCGGCTACATCGATCTGCTCAACATCGCCGATCCGGCAAAACTGTCGCGCAAGCCGCTGAACGACGGTGTGCTGAAGTTCCCATTCTTCACGATTGAAAACGTGGACGTGGTGGACGCCACGCACATTGTGGTCGGCAACGACAACAACCTGCCTTTTTCCAGCAGCCGCGAGCCGAACAAGGCCGACGACAACGAGCTGATCCTGCTGGAAGTGGGCGATTTCCTCAAAGCCCAATAAGGCCGGGGCCTCAGGGAATGTGCGCAAGTTGCTATGAGTTTTATAGCTGCTTGCGCTTGTCCTGATTGGGCTGCAGGCCGAAAAGGCTTACATTTTTGACTGGAAAACCAGCCCGGCGTGCTCGCGCAGCGCGTGGAACTTGATCTTGGGCCACTGCTGTTCCACCGCACGCAGGGTGGCGCTGTGGTCCACCAGCAGGGTGGGCGCATCGACCGCATCCAGCGCCACGCGGTGGGCGTTGGCGTCCATGAATTTCTTGAGCTCGTTCGGGTCTTCGGACGTCACCCAGCGCGCCAGGTTGAAGTTGCTGCCCATGATGCGGGCCTTGACGCCGTATTCATGCTCAAGCCGATGAGCCACCACTTCAAACTGCAGCTGGCCGACAGCGCCCAGCAGCAGCAATGAGCCGGCAATCGGGCGGAACACCTGGATCGCGCCTTCTTCACCGAGCTGCGTGAGGCCGGCGCGCAGCTGCTTGCTGCGCAGCGGATCGGCCACCTCGACGGCGCGGAACATTTCAGGCGCAAAGAAGGGCAGGCCGGTGAACTGCAGGGCTTCGCCTTCGGTGAGCGTGTCGCCCAATTGCAGCACGCCATGGTTGGGAATACCGATGATGTCGCCGGCGAAGGCGGTGTCGAGCAGCTCGCGGCGCTGGCTCATGAAGCTCACCACGGTGTTGGGCCGCAGCTCCTTGCCGCTGCGCACTACTTTCAGGCGCATGCCGCGGGTGAATTCGCCGCTGGCCACGCGCAAAAACGCGATGCGGTCGCGGTGGGCCGGGTCCATGTTGGCCTGGATCTTGAAGACCACGCCGGAGAATTTTTTCTCTTCGGGATGCACCACGCGCTGGATGGCCGGACGTTCAGCGGGCGCCGGTGCCAGGTCGACCAGCGCATCCAGCACTTCCTGCACGCCGAAGTTGTTGATGGCCGAGCCGAAGAACATGGGCGTCTGTTTGCCGGCCAGGAATTCGGCGCGGTTGAATTCAGGCGTGGCGCCGGCCACGAGTTCGATTTCGCCCTGGGCCTGCGCGTATTCGGCACCAAAACGCTTGGCGGCTTCGGCGTTGTCCAGGCCGGCCAGGATTTCATCGTCACCACCGGCTTTTTCTTCGCCGGGGCTGAAGACGCGCATGCGGTCTTCGCGCCTGTCGTAGACACCATGGAAAAGCTTGCCCATGCCGACCGGCCACGTGAAGGGAATGACTGTCATGCCGAGCTCGCGCTCGATCTCGTCCATCACGCTCATCGGATCCTGCACCTCGCGGTCCATCTTGTTGACGAAAGTCAGGATGGGCGTGTTGCGCGCGCGGCAGACCTGCAGCAGGCGGCGGGTTTGCGGCTCCACGCCGTTGGCGGCGTCGATCACCATCAGCGCCGCGTCCACGGCGGTCAGCACGCGGTAGGTGTCTTCAGAGAAATCCTGGTGGCCCGGTGTGTCGAGCAGGTTGATCACGCAGTCGCGGTATTCCATCTGCATGACCGAGCTGGCCACGGAGATACCGCGCTGCTTTTCAATTTCCATCCAGTCGGAGGTGGCGTGACGCGCCGCCTTGCGGGCCTTGACGCTGCCGGCTATCTGGATCGCACCCGAGAACAGCAGCAGTTTTTCAGTTAGCGTGGTTTTACCCGCGTCGGGGTGGGAAATGATGGCATA
>NZ_JBFUBD010000351.1:0-2758 GCF_056405935.1 Polaromonas sp. P1_E3 | reverse complement strand
GTCCATCCCTGGACGTCTCTGCCGCAACTTTGCCCCGGAGTCGGGCGCGACACCTTTTCATTACTCGTCTCACACATTGCCTCATCCATCACGCATCCCCACGTCGATAGACATTCGCCACCATGAACAGCCTGCTTGAMTCGCCCCTGATGCGCAGCGCCGGGCGCGAGGTCCTGTCGCTGGCGCTGATGGATGCCCGCAATCACACCTTGCGGATTTTCGGCCAGTACCAGCAGGCCCTGGAGCCCGTCAGGTTTGCGGTACCGCCATCTCCGCAGCTGAGCCCCCCGTTGTGGATGCTGGGCCATGTGGGCTGGTTCCAGGAGTGGTGGATAGGCCGCAATGTGCAGCGCGCGCAGGGAACGCGCTGCACATCGGGGCACACACGCCTCGCTTCGATGGAGCCCAACGCTGACCGCTGGTGGGCCCCGGCAAGCGTTTCGCACCAGCAGCGCTGGTCACTTGACCTGCCCGATGTGCAGGCTTGCCGTTCCTATCTGCTCGACACGCTGGAAACTACCCTGGAGTTGCTGGGAAAAGCCGGTGAAGACAGCGATKCACTCTACTTCTACCGTCTGTGCCTCTTTTATGAGGACATGCAAGCCGAGGCATTGACCCATGCGGCGCAAATGCTGGGTGTGCCCATGGAAAAGGAATTGTTGCAGGCCTTCACGCCCCCGCCCATGGCAACGCGCGACGCGTTGCTGGTTCCCTCCACCGTCTGGAAAATGGGCTCTGCCGCACCCTCAGATGCCACAGGTTTTGCCTTCGACAACGAATTGGCGCAGCACGATGTCACGGTGCCGGAGTTCGAGATCGACGCGCAGCCGGTCAGCTGGGCGCAGTTTGTGGAGTTCGTCGATGACGGCGGTTATGACAGGCCTGAATTCTGGCAGCCTGAAGGATGGGACTGGTTGCAGGCCGCTGTGAAAAGCGAAGGCAGGCGCGGCCCGCGTTACGTTGAGCAGATTGGCGTGGCCAGTGGCGCCGTGATGCTGACCCGCTTTGGCAAGGCCATGCGCATGCTCGGCAACCAGCCGGCCATGCACATGAGCTGGTGGGAGGCTGACGCCTGGTGCCGCTGGGCCGGCCGCCGCCTGCCCGCAGAAGTGGAGTGGGAAGCCGCTGCGTGCACGGCCGCCCGCAGGGGCTTTCGCTGGGGCGACGTGTGGGAGTGGACGGGCACTACCTTTCGCGCCTATCCGGGTTTTGTGCCTGGCCCGTTCGGCGCGTATTCCGAACCCTGGTTCGGCAGCCACAAGGTGCTGCGCGGCGGCTCGTTCGCAACGCGTGCGCGCCTGAAACATCCCCGGTTCCGCAACTTCTGCCTGCCCGGGCGGGATGATATTTTCTGTGGGTTCCGCTCCTGCTCGCTATAAAAATAATAGCTGCTTGCGCGCGTCAATAAACGGTTTCAGGCACTTTTCGTCGGTTTTTCCTTGCGGTACGTCCACCAGGGCAATGTGGCGCGCAGGGACAGCACCTTGCCGCTTTGGGCCGTGTCGCCGCGGTAGCCGGGCAGTTCTTCCAGCGTGGCCTGCCAGTCGTTGCTCTGGAGCTCCTTGAGCAGTGCCTGCACCTGCGGCGTGGGCAGTTCGGACTTCAGGCACACCAGGTGGTAGCGCTCTTCGGCCAGGGGGATGAAGCCCAGGCCTTTTTCGCGCGCTGCGGTTTCAATGCCAAGGCCGGCATCGGCCACATTGCTGGCAATTGCCTGGGCCACGGCCGTGTGTGATGGCTCCTGGGTCTGGTAGCCCTGGACGCCTGAAGGCGCCACCCCGGCCTTGCCCAGCAGTTCATCGAGCAGCACGCGGGTGCCGGTGCCTTCCGCCCGGTTGACGTACCGGACGTCCGGCCTTGCAAGGTCGGTGATGCCGGCGATGCGCAGCGGGTTGTTTCTAGCCACGATCAGGCCCTGTTGGCGATGGGCGAAGCCGATCAGTTTATGCAGCCCCGGCTTGAGCAGGTCACGGTAGGTTTGTGCGGTCACGGACTGGCCGCCGGGCTGGTCCAGGGTGTGGAACCCGGCCATCATGCAGCGTCCCGCGTTCAGGGCGGCAATGGCGTCCACGCTGCCCATGAACCGGATGTCCAGGTGCAGCCCGCGCGGGCTCGCCTGCTCGCGCAGCGCGGAAAGCGCCGCATCGTGGCTGGCATACAGCGTGAGAACGTGGGCGTTGTCATCAAAGGCGGTTGAAAAAGCCCGTTCGATGTCGCCCCGCAACGCCTCGATCTGGGGCGCCAGCCGCGCCTGTGCCTGGCGTTCGGCCCACAGCAGCTTTTCGCCGAATTCCGTCAGCCGGGCCCGCTGGCCCTTGTCCCAGACGATGAGTGTGCGCCCCAGGGTCTGTTCCCATTCCTTGAGCGCACCCCACACATGGCGGTACGACAGGTCAAGCGCTTTGGCGGCTTTGGAGATGGAGCCTTGTTCACGCACCGCATGGAGCATGTCCATCAGCGGATTGCGTATCAGCGCGTTTTTCCCGCGGTGTGGCGTGAGCAGGTAAGAGAGTTCGACTTTATGCATGGCAAGGCGGTAAGTGCACTGATTATGAGTGCACAGCTCAGCGGCGACGGGCGAAGGACGGGCGCACTGCAAGGGAGTGGAATCAACCTATGCAAACGCGTTCATAGCGATGATTCCCGATATAAATCAAGGACTTGGGCAGAGGCGCTAGTACTGCAACCCGGAAGTAGCGAAACACAATGAAAGTGATGGATTCGTGCCCAGGGCGAGGCGCAAGCCGCAGCGAAGGCT
>NZ_JBFUBD010000350.1:0-2763 GCF_056405935.1 Polaromonas sp. P1_E3 | reverse complement strand
CCAGCAAACTAGCGAGCGCTGCCGGAACCTCGATGGGTAAATCCAGCAGCCAGAAAGAAAGCGATTTGCCGTGCGTGTCGAGGTTGAGGGCGTCGTTCACGCCGCCGTCGAGCACGTCGTCGAGCACAAAGTTCATCGCACCCAGCAAAGGCAGCTCAAACCGCTGCACACGGCTGGGCTTGCGATGGGCAAAGTGGTGCGCCACTGCGGCTCCGCTCAGCTGCTGCAAAAGAACGGGATATAGCGCCGCGTGCCAGGCAATCACGCTGATGTTGGACCGGTTGCCCTTGTCGCCCGTCCGGCCGTGCGCGGCGCGGTACAACGGCACGGTGATCATGGCCTGGCTCATGCGGCCTCCTTTGCCATGTCCGGCACCGCGGTATCCAGCATCCTGAAAGAAACCTTCACAGCTTCGCGCGGCACCACGCAAGACAAGGTATTGAGCCTTGGCGTCAGGGCCGTGCGCACGCCGCCGCCGCCGGCCGGGCCGCAGCAATACAGCGCGGTGACCTCACGCGCCAGCCGCTCGGCCTCGGTGCGGTCGGTGTGCGTGGCAGCGACCCGCAAGCGAACATCGCGTGCATCGCCAACAGGGGTCGCAGCCAACAGATGGCCGGCGTCGTCACCCATGACGCTGACCGCACCGACCAGGTCCACGCGCAGCGCCAGGGCCGGCAGGCGCCGGCGCAGCACATCGGCAGCCAGCCGGGCGCGGGCCTCGGCACGCGGGCCGGCGTAGGAAATTTCACCCTCGGCCAACCAGCCGCCCTCATGGCAGAGGTTGACCTTCAGGCTGGTCGGCCGGGCATGGCCGCGCACGCCGCCCAGCGCCACGCGGTTGGGCCCAAGCTGTTCAAGCTGCGCAGCGCTGATGTCGGCCACCACGTCGGGCGTGAGGTAGGCGGCCGGGTCATGCACTTCATAGAGCAATTGCTCCTTGACGCTGGCAAGGTTCACCAGCCCCCCGGTGTTGTCGGCCTTGCCGATGGTGCAGTGGCCGTCAGCGCTGATTTCAGCAATCGGGTAGCCGACGGCATGCAGCTCGGGAACGTCCTTGTAGCCGGGGTCCGCGAAGTAACCGCCACAAACCTGTGCACCGCATTCCAGCAGGTGCCCGGCCATGGTGGCGCGTGCCAGCCGGTCCCAGTCATCGG
Source organism: Polaromonas sp. P1_E3 (assembly GCF_056405935.1). NCBI lineage: Bacteria > Pseudomonadati > Pseudomonadota > Betaproteobacteria > Burkholderiales > Comamonadaceae > Polaromonas > Polaromonas sp. P1_E3. The sequence goes on along the minus strand of NZ_JBFUBD010000350.1, from coordinate 1,609 downwards.
CACGCCAGCCAAAGTGCGACATGGCGGGCCCGACGGCGAGCGATGGATCGGCCACGCGCCCGGCCACTACGATTTGCGCGCCGGCGTCCAGCGCAGCGGCAATCGCTTCGGCACCAATGTAGGCATTGGCGCTGACCATGCGAATGCCGTCCATGGCGCTGCCAAGCCGGTTGCGCAGCAGCTCGCGGTGAGGCTCCCCGGAAAGATCATCGCCTTCGATCACCGCAATACGGGGTGCGGGCAAACCCAGCTCGCGAGCCATGGCCTGGATATGCCGCGCCGCGCCTATGGGGTTGGCCGCGCCGAAGTTGCTGACGATGCGAATGCGGTGCAGCAGGCAGCGCGCCAGAACGGGGCGCAACAGGTCGTCCAGCAACGGCTCAAAGCCGGCGCCGGGGTCGGCACGGCGGCGCAACTGTGCCAGCGCCAGCGTGCGTTCTGCGAGCGTCTCGAAAATCAAAAACGCCGGCCCACCCCGGGCGATCAGGGTGTCCACGACCGGTCCGGCCGCATCCACGCGGTCACCCGAAAAGCCRGCAGCGCAACCGATCAGCAGGCTGGCCGAAGATTTGGCGGTATGGGTGTCGGTATCAGTGGCGGCGGAGGTCATCATGGCCAGGCGTTGAATGCCACGAATTTAAGCTTCGGCTTCTTATTTGTAAAATGCAAAATTCCTATAAATTAACTTGAAAAGCAAATGAATGGCCGCGTCCACCACCACCCCAAAAAATGCGGCCCGGCTGCCTGCGCGCAGCCCCAACCTGTCGACGCGCCAGCTGCGGGCTTTTCTGGCGCTGGTCGAACTGGGCAGCTTCACCCGAGCCGCTGCCGCGTGCCACCTGTCGCAGCCGGCTTTCAGTGCCTTGATCCAGGCCCTGGAGGCGGAACTCAACACCCGGCTGTTTGACCGCGACACGCGCAGCGTACAGCTGACAGCGGAGGGAAGATTGTTTGAAACGCCGGCGCGGCAATTGCTGGGCGACTTCAGCGCCGCGGTGGGCGAGCTGAGCGATCATGTCGAGCGCCGCAAGGGACGCGTGCATGTGGCGGCCCTGCCCTCCCTCGCGGCTGGCTGGCTCCCTTCCATTTTTGCGGAGTTCAGGCAGGCATGGCCCGGCATCGACCTGAATCTCAGCGACCTGCTGTCGGACGCCTGCATTGAGCTGGTGCGCAGCGGCAAGGCCGACTTCGCGCTCGCCTCGACAGGCGCCGCGCATGCGGGGCTAACCACGCAGCTGCTTTGCACCGACCGGTTTCACCTGGTCTGCCGCACGGACCATCCCCTGGCCACAGAAAAAGTATTGACGCTGAAGAAACTGGCGGCCTTCCCGTTTATCCACATGTCGCGCAACAGCAGCGTGCGACAGGCGCTGGACGCGGCGCTGCATCCGTTGCAGACCCATACGGTGCTGGAAGTGGACCAGCTGGCGACCGTGACCGGCATGGTCGAGGCAGGCGTCGGCATCAGCGTCGTGCCGGCGCTCACGCTCTTTCACTTTGAGCGAAAGAACCTGCTGACACGGCCGCTGGCCACGCCCAGCGTCGTGCCGGCGCTCACGCTCTTTCACTTTGAGCGAAAGAACCTGCTGACACGGCCGCTGGCCACGCC
>NZ_JBFUBD010000349.1:0-2788 GCF_056405935.1 Polaromonas sp. P1_E3 | reverse complement strand
GGGAGGCAAGGCGCGGTGCGCCGCCCATAGCCCGCCTATGGGCAAGCGCCGCAACGCCGCAGACCGCCCGAGAAGGCACTTGCCCTCCGGGTTGGGGTGAAATCGGGCGATTGAGCCACCCAAGCCCTTGCATGGGCATTAGCCCATGCGGCGTGCCCGGTCGGCCCACTCATCCCGATTGCACCCCAACGCGGCCCCGTTTAGGCCGTAAACAGGTTCTTAATGCCCTTCAATTGACCGTCTTTTTCAAATAAATCATTGACCTGACGTCCCCGGCGCTAAAAACTCGACGCCTATGGCAATCAAAGATTTGAAGAACAAATGGCGGGAAATCAACTGGCGAGAGGTCAAATGGCGCGAAATGGGCAAGACATTGCCGGCCAGGACAGCCGCGGTGGCCCGGTCGCCGCTGTGGCAGCGCCGTGCCGCCTGGGCTGTCGGCCTGCTGTTATTGCTATGGGTGCTGGCCTATGCAGCTGTGCCGCCCATCCTGAAATCCCAACTTGAGAAGATCGCCTCCGAAAAGCTGGGCCGGCAGGTCACCGTGGGCGAGGTCGACTTCAAGCCCTGGTCGCTTGAGCTGACTCTTCACGATCTGGCCATCGCCCGCGCCGCTGCCGTAGGTGGCGTTTCAGCCGCTTCTCCCCAGGCAACACCCCAGCTTTCCATCAAGCGCCTATATATAGATGCCGAACTCGAATCCCTGCTGCGATTCGCGCCAGTGGCCGACGCGGTCCAGGTAGACGAACCGGTAGGCTTCCTGACACATCAAGGCGAGGGCCGTTACGACATCGACGACATCCTGGAGCGCTTCAAAACGCCCGCAGACGCCCCGGCCGGCGACCCGCCGCGGTTCGCGGTCTACAACATCGTGGTCAGCGGCGGGCGCATGGACTTCACCGACCAGTCCGTCGGCAAGACCCACGAATTGCGCGAACTGGGCCTGTCGGTTCCGTTCCTGAGCAACCTCAAGTCCCAGCGAGAGGTCAAAACCTCGCCACACCTGGCCTTCAAGCTCAACGGCAGCAGCTTTGACACCGCCGCTGAAGGCACACCCTTTGCGCAGACCCACAAAACCGACGCCACCCTCACCTTGCGCGGGCTGGACCTGAACCCTTATTTGGGCTACTGGCCGGCGAGCTTGCCCGTCAGGCTGCAAAGCGCGGTGCTGCATGCAGACGCCAAAGTCGCGTTTGAGCAGACACCCGCCACCGTGGTGCGGATTYCCGGCACCGTGACGGCGGAAAAGGTTCGTGTGCTGACAGCGCAAACGGCCGGGCAGGCGCTTGCCGCCGCGCCGGCGCCGGCCGCAAAACCCGGCGCATCCGTCAAGCGCGTTGCAAAGGGCGAAACTCAACCGCCAGCCTCCGCCGACTTGTTGGCCTTTGAGCGCCTGCAGGTCACGATGGACGATGTGCGCCCGCTGGAGCAGTTTGTGAAACTGTCTTCGGTAGAGCTCACGGCCCCCACGCTATCCATCGCCCGTGACCGGGCAGGGCGGCTTAACCTGCTGCCGCCTGGCGCGCCGGATGCTATTAAAAAAGGAGCTGCTGGCGCACAGCCAGAAGGGGCTGCAGGCCAAAATGCTTCCAATAGTCAAGCCCAGGTGCCTGCCGGAGCGGCTTCGGCCGGCACCCCGGCGGCTGCAGCGTCGGCGGCGCCCGCACCTTCGGCCAAAACCACAGCGCCTTCGGCCGCTCCCTGGAAAGTGCAGATCGCCCGCGTGGCGGTGCGTGCCGGCCGTGTGAATTGGCTCGACGAAACGCTGGCGTCACCAGCCGACATCCGCCTGGCCGGGCTCACGCTCGATGCTTCCGGCATCGCCATGCCTTTTGTAGCCAACGCACCCCTGCAGTTCAACGGTTCATTGGGGCTGGAACCACCTCCCACAGCGCCAGTGCTTGCACCGGCCAAACCCGGTGCGAAGCCGTCGGCCAAAACACCGGCGCCGCCCCCTGCTCAGGCGCTTGCAACGCCGGCGCTGCTCACCTTCAGCGGCACAGCCACCGACCAGGCCGCCCAGGCCACGGCCACCGTGGCAGCCTGGCCGCTGGGCATGGCTGCCAAATACGTCGGACAGTTCCTGCTGCCGGCACTGAACGGGCAGCTCGACGCCCAGCTCGGCGTGAACTGGCGGGCGCCCAGCGGTGACAAGCCGCAGCAACTGCAGCTCACGGCCCCGCAGCTGGCTGTCAGCGACATCCTGCTGGCGCAGGGCAAGGTGTCGCTGGTGTCCGTCAAGCGTGTCGAGCTTGCGCAGGTCGATATCGACGTGACAGGCCAGTCCTTCAAGGCCGCCAAAATGCAGCTGGACCAGCCCAAGGCAAAAGTCGACCGCGACACCGACAAACGCTGGATGTACCAGCGCTGGATGGCGAGCCCGGGCAGCGCAACGCCGGCGCCGCCCCCTACCGACGCCGCAACACGCGCGGCGGCGCCTTCATGGGCCGTCGCCATTGCCGATGTGCAGCTCGACGGCGGCGCGATGTCCTTTTCCGACCAGTCGGGCAGCAAGCCGGTGGTGTTTGAAGTGACCGCCGCCAAAGCCCAGCTGGGCGGGCTGGTGCTGGACGACAGACTGGACGCCAAGGCGCAAGCCGCCAAACTGATGCCGCTCACCGCTTCGCTGCGTCTGGCCACCGGGCGGTTTGAGCCCGGCAAGGTTGACTTCAACGGCAATCTCGGCTTGAGCCCGATTCAGGCGCAGGGCCGGCTGGTAGTCGACAGGCTGCCGGTGCAGGCGTTCGAGCCCTACCTGGCCGATGTGCTCAACATCGAGCTGCTGCGC
>NZ_JBFUBD010000348.1:0-2813 GCF_056405935.1 Polaromonas sp. P1_E3 | reverse complement strand
CATTGTGGGTGCCGGCCTGTGGCAGGCARCAAGGCCGCTGGCGGACACCGCAACCGGCTATACGCTCACGGCCTGTATGGTGGGGCCGGGGTTTGATTTCTCCGACTTCCGGATGATGGAGCCGGACGGCAGCGAAGCCCGGCAGATGACGCGTGAGCACCCGTCGCTGGCATCACTAATCTGACCCTTCAGCATGGGCATGCACCATGCTCAGCCCGAGTGCGTTGTCGATGACATGGTGACTGCGCCGGAGCGCTCCAGAACATGGCGCGCCATGGACTGCGCGAGCTCATGCTCGCCCAGGAAAATCTTTCCCGTTTTCTCGCTGTCGAGCAGGCGCGCCTCGGCCTCATTGTGGGTACGCACCACGGTTTCAAGGGCCGGATTCAGCGAGCGCGCTGTTGCCACCATCCGCCTGACGTCCAGCGTGTCGGGTGTCGCGATCACCAGCATGCGCGCCTGCGCGATGTGCGACTGAACCAGAACTTCCGCCTCCACCGCGTCGCCGGACACAGCGGCAACGCCCTGCTCCCGCAGCCGCTCCACCACTTCGCGGTTCTGCTCTGCCACCACGAAGGGAATGTGATGCGCCTTCAATGCATCGGCAATACGCCGCCCCACCCGTCCATAGCCCACCAGCACCACGTGGTTTGACAAATACTTCGGGTCCGTCGTGGCCGGCAGTTCGGCTGTCGGGTCATCGCGGGCTTCCAGCTTTCGCGCCAGGGGCGACTTTGCCAGTATCCATTGCTGCAACGGCTCAACCGCCCTGAAAACCAGCTGGTTGAGCGCGATCGAGATCAGCGCACCGGCCAGTACCAGGCTTTGCCCTTCGGGCGGCAGCAGGCCCAGCGAGGCACCCAGGCCTACCAGGATGAAAGAGAACTCACCGATTTGCGCAAGGCTGGCCGAGACCGTGAGCGCAGTGTTGAGCGGATACCGGAAAGCCATTACCAGCACACCGGCTGCCAATGTCTTGCCGACGATGATGATCCCCACCACAGCCAGCACCTGCAGCGGCCGCTCCAGCAATACCCAAGGGTCGAAGAGCATGCCGACCGACACGAAAAACAGCACGGCGAAAGCGTCGCGCAGCGGCAGCGACTCTTCGGCTGCGCGGTGGCTGAATTCGGATTCGCGCATCACCATGCCGGCAAAAAATGCGCCCAGCGCGAAAGACACGCCGAACAACGCCGTCGCACCGAAAGCGATGCTCACGGCGGCAGCCACCACGCATAGCGTGAACAATTCGCGCGAACCCGTACGTTGCACCTGCCACAACACCCAAGGGAAAAAGCGGCGCCCCACCACCAGCATCAGCGCCACAAATCCCCCCACCTGAAGCAGCGTGATGCCCAGCGTCTTCCACAATGCATTGATGTCCGCGTCGACTTTGCCCGACAGCCAGCCGCCCAGCGGCGGCAGCAACACGAGCACCAGCACCATGGCAAGGTCTTCCACGACCAGCCAGCCTACCGCGATGCGGCCATTCACCGAGTCGAGGATGCCGCGGCTTTCCAGTGCCCGCAACAACACCACGGTGCTGGCCACGGAAAGCGACAAGCCGAACACCAGCGCGCCGCCCAGGTTCCACCCCCACCAGTGCGCAAGTCCCATGCCCAGTGCGGTGGCCACCGTCATCTGCACGACGGCACCGGGCACCGCGATCTTGCGCACCGCCAGCAGGTCGTCCAGCGAGAAATGAAGCCCGACGCCGAACATCAGCAGCATCACGCCGATTTCAGCGAGCTGGCTGGCGATCCCGGCATCCGCCACAAAGCCAGGGGTAAACGGCCCAATGATCACACCGGCGAGCAGGTAACCCACCAGCGCAGGCAAACGCAGCCGCACAGCAAGAAAACCAAAAATCAGGGCGAGACCCAAGCCGGCGGCAATCGTGCTGATCAAAGAGACGCTATGGGGCATGCAGGAGGGACTCCTTCTCGAAAGCAGAAAGCGGTTAAGAGCMGTTCAGACTCCAGGGAAGGCCGGCGACGCAGTCCGGTGCGCGGACTGTCCCGTAGAACGTGTCGCTTTAATTTACTACAGCCGGTTGAAATGGCTCATGGCCAAGTCCCCACGCCTTCGACGGTTTTACGGCTTGTTTACGGCAAGCAGCCAGGCACAAAAAAACCCGCCGGGGCGGGTTTTCAAAAAACGAAACTGCCCCGCGGGCAATCAGCCCATGTGCAGGCCGCCATTGAGCGAGAAGTCCGCGCCCGTGGCGTAGCCGCCTTCATCGGACGCGATCCAGGAAATGATGGAGGCGATTTCCTCGGGCTGACCCAGTCGCTTGGCGGGTACGCCCGCCACGATTTTCTCCAGCACGTCAGGACGTATGGCCTTGACCATGTCGGTGCCGATATAGCCGGGGCTTACCGTGTTKACCGTCACGCCCTTGGCTGCCACCTCTTGCGCCAAAGCCATCGTGAAGCCATGCAGTCCGGCCTTCGCGGTGGAATAGTTCACCTGGCCAAATTGGCCCTTCTGGCCATTCACGGACGAGATGTTGATGATGCGGCCATACCCGCCTTCAATCATGCCTTCAATGACCTGCTTGGTCACGTTGAACATGCTGTTGAGATTGGTGGAAATGACGGCATCCCAGTCGGCCTTGCTCATCTTGCGGAACTGCCCGTCGCGGGTAATGCCGGCGTTGTTGACCAGCACGGCCACGGGGCCATGCTCGGCCTTGACCTTGTCAAAGGCCGCGACAGTGGAGTCCCAGTCGCCGACGTTGCCCACAGAAGCGTAAAAAGTATGGCCCAGGGCTTTCTGCTCGTCGAGCCATTTTGTGTAGTCGCGCGTGGGGC
>NZ_JBFUBD010000347.1:0-2814 GCF_056405935.1 Polaromonas sp. P1_E3 | reverse complement strand
ATGCGCCTCATGGACATCATCTTGACCCTGCCCAGCCTGCTGCTGGCCATCGTGATCGTGGCCATCCTCGGCCCCGGGTTGATGAACGCCATGCTGGCCGTGGCCATCGTCGTGCTGCCCCACTACGTGCGCATCACGCGCGCCGCCGTCATCGCCGAGACTTCGCGCGACTACGTCACCGCCGCGCGCATGAGCGGCGCCAGCCGCATCCGCCTGATGTTCAGTGAAATCCTGCCCAACTGCACGGCGCCGCTGATCGTCCAGGCCTCGCTGGGTGTGTCGACTGCCATTCTTGATGCCGCAGCCCTGGGCTTCCTGGGCCTGGGCGCCCAGCCGCCCTCCCCCGAATGGGGCACCATGCTGGCTGACGCCCGCGAATTTGTCCTGCGCGCCTGGTGGGTGGTGACTTTCCCCGGCCTCGCAATCCTGATCACTGTGCTGGCCTTCAATTTGCTGGGCGACGGACTGCGCGACGCGTTCGACCCGAAGTTAAAACGATGACCAAGATTCACCCACCCCTCATGAACCTCTTCGCAAGTAACAGCGCGGAACCGGCTTTGCCGGGCCGCAGCTGTTGCCCCCTGCGGGGGGATCCGGCTACACGAAGTGAGCCGAGAAGGGGGAGTTACTAATATGGCCCTTCTTGAAATCGAAAATCTTTCTGTTGAATTTCCCTCGCAAAACGGCGTGATGCACGCCGTCGACGGCATCAGCCTGTCGCTTGAAGAAGGCGAAGTCCTCGGCATCGTCGGCGAGTCCGGATCCGGCAAAAGCGTCACCATGATGGCCCTGATGGGCCTGGTGGCCTACCCCGGCCGCGTCAAAGCCGACAAACTGCGGTTTGCCGGCCATGACCTCCTCAAGCTGTCGCAAGGCGAGCGCAACAAGCTCATCGGCAAAGACGTGGCGATGATCTTCCAGGAACCCACGACCAGCCTGAACCCCTGCTTCACCGTCGGCTTCCAGATCACCGAAACCCTGCGTCTGCACCTGGGCATGGATAAAAAGGCCGCTACACGCAAGGCCATCGAACTGCTTGAGCAGGTCGGCATCAATTCGCCAGAGAGCCGCCTCAAGGCCTATCCCCACCAGCTCTCGGGCGGCATGAACCAGCGCGTGATGATCGCCATGGCAATCGCCTGCAACCCGCGCCTGCTGATCGCCGACGAGCCGACCACGGCGCTCGACGTGACCATCCAGGCGCAGATCCTCGATTTGCTGCGCAGCCTGCAAAAAGAGCGTGGCATGGCGCTGGTGCTGATCACCCACAACATGGGCGTCGTGTCTGAAATGGCGCAGCGCATCGCGGTCATGTACGCCGGCCAGATCATGGAAGAGCAAAGCGCGCACGCCCTCTTCAACACGCCCCAGCACCCCTACACCGAAGCCCTGCTGTCGGCCCTGCCCGAGCGCAGCGACGGCAGCGCACGCCTGGCGACCATCCCCGGCATGGTGCCCGGCCTCTACGACCGGCCCGCCGGCTGCCTGTTTGCCCCGCGCTGCGCCTATGCCACTGAACATTCCCGCAACGAGCGGCCCCTGCTGCGCGCCTGGAAGGACGGCATGGTTCGCTGCCACTACCCGCTGGGCGACCCCAGCCGCGAGGCCAACATCGAGCGCGACACCCCGCTGGTGGAGGCCGCGCAATGAGCACCGCTGCCATCACCCCCAACACCGTGCCGTCGGGCCCCGTCGTCGAGGCCAAAAACCTCAAGCAGGTCTATGAAATCCGCCGCGGTTTCATGCGCAAGTCCGACCACCTGCAGGCGGTCGGCGGCGTTTCCTTCTCGGTCCACGCCGGCAAGACGCTGGCCGTCGTCGGCGAATCCGGCTGCGGCAAATCCACGCTGGCCCGTATGGTCTCGCTGATCGAAACCCCTACCGGTGGCGAATTGCGCATCACAGGCATCGACGCGGTGAACGGTGGGCAGGAAGAGCGCCAGGGTCTTCGCAAGGCCGTACAGCTGGTGTTCCAGAATCCCTACGGCTCGCTCAACCCACGCAAAAAAATCGGCGCCATCCTCGAAGCCCCGCTCGAGATCAACACCAGCCTGAACGCCGAAGAACGCGCAGCCAAGGCCCGTGCCATGCTGGCCATGGTGGGCCTGCGCCCCGAGCACTACGACCGCTACCCGCACATGTTTTCGGGCGGGCAGCGCCAGCGCATTGCGATCGCGCGCGCGCTGATGCTCAACCCCACCGTGGTGGTGGCTGATGAGCCGGTATCGGCGCTGGATGTCTCAATCCAGGCCCAGGTGCTCAACCTGCTGGCCGACCTGCAGCAGTCCATGGGCCTGGCCTACCTGTTCATCTCGCACGACCTGGGCGTGGTGYGCCACATCGCCCACGACGTGCTGGTGATGTACCTGGGCCACGCCGTTGAACAAGGCGAAAAAAATGCCCTGTTCAACCGACCGCTGCACCCCTACACCCAGGCCCTGCTGGCCTCTACACCCGGCCTCGCCGGTACCGGCGTCAAACAGCGCATCGTGCTCAAGGGCGAGTTGCCTTCGCCGCTGAATCCCCCCACAGGCTGCGTGTTTTCCACTCGCTGCCCGCACGTCACGGACCGCTGCCGCGCTGAAAGGCCGCCGTTACGCGAAGTYGCAGACAGGCAGGTGGCGTGCCACTATGCTGAAAACTTTCTCACTGCGTGACCTGAAACCATGCACTCCTGCACCGGTTTCAGGCCACGTTTTTCAATGACCAGGGCGCACAACGTCACAAATGTTGTGCAATCTGGCCGCAAGCCCCCGCTGCAAAAGCAGCATTAACCTCCAAAGGGATCGTCCATGATTCAGACCAAACCAAGTG
>NZ_JBFUBD010000346.1:0-2835 GCF_056405935.1 Polaromonas sp. P1_E3 | reverse complement strand
GGGCTCTGCAGATAACGCAACGCCTACCAGCGCCGTCCATCCCGCTGCCTCACCCAGCACCAGCAGCGGCACACCACCCGCATGCGCCACGGGCCGCAGCGCCGCCGGGCCCAGCGGCAACAGGGCAATGCCGCCGGGAACCTGCGACGCGTTGGGCCATGCGCCCGCGGACGCGGGTGCCGCGGCAAGGCACGAAGYGGGCAAGGCCAGCATGCCCGCGGCGGCCGCCACCAGCGCGCGGCGGGTGATGGGCGCGGGCGATGGTGAGGTCATGGATTGCAAGGACTGCAATGAACAGGGAAGGGCGTTGCGTGGGTGGCTGACAGGCATGGGCCTGATTATTGCGGCCCGGCAGACTTACTCAATCAGCTTGATTTTTCCTTTTTTCACATAGTCGTCAAACTGGATACGCGGAATCGCCGTCACGGCGGCAACGCCATCGCCGGCGTCCCAGCTGAGCGTGGCGCTGTCAGGCTGCAGCGCAACTTCCACACGCACGCGCGGAATCTCGATGGGCGTACCGTCACCCGGTGTGTAAGTCACGTCACCGGTAATCATGGCGAACTGGGGCATGGCTATCTCCTGGTAGGTAGTTGTGCGCCTCCGGATGGCGACGCCTGGAACCATTTGGCACGCATCACCAGCGTTTGTCTGTCGGAGAAAGGCGGCATTGTGGAACGGCAGGGTTCATGAACTGCCATCCATGATGGCAATGGGGTTGTCGCGTTCAGGTTGAAGGGTTGAATCCTCGGTGTCTTCATTTCTGGATGTAGGGGCGGTTGACAAACAAATAACCATCGGGTTATGCTTTTGGCATGCAAACAGTTTCCAACGAGGTCGCGAACGAGGTCTTCAAAGCCCTGGCCGACCCGACACGCCGGGCGATTTTTGAACGCCTGGCGCGTGACGGGGCGCAAACCGTGCGCGCGCTCACAGACCGCGCGGGCGTGTCGCAGCCGGCCGTGTCCAAGCACCTGCGCATCCTGAAACAGGCCAGGCTGGTTGACGACAGGCGCGAAGGACGCGAGACGCATTACAGCGCCCAGCCGCTGGCGCTCTCCGTCCTGCGCGACTGGGTGAGCTTCTACAGCACCTTCTGGAACGACCGCATTGACAGTCTTGAATCACTTTTGAAAAGGATGGACCAATGACCCAAACCGCTAGCGCCGCAGACGCCGCCGCTTCAACCGAAACCCGCTCCGTCGTTGTCGAACGGCAAATCCCTTACCCGCCTGAAAAAATCTGGCGCGCCCTGACGCAGCCGCACCTGATCGAAGAGTGGCTGATGAAAAACGACTTCAAGCCCGTGATGGACCAGCGTTTCAGCCTGCGTGCAGACTGGGGCGCTGTCGAATGCCAGGTCCTGGCCATTGAGCCCGACAAAACGCTGACGTACACCTGGGCCGCCTATGGCCTTGAAAGCGTCGTCACCTGGACGCTTACCCCCACAAGCACGGGCACACACCTGCGCATGGAACAGTCAGGCTTCCGGCTGGACCAGGAGCAGGCTTACCAGGGCGCCAAACATGGCTGGCCGCAGTTCTTTGCCAGGCTGGAACAGGTGCTGGCGCAGCCGGGTTGACTGTCCGGGTCTTCGACGCGAGGCATTGAGATGAACGCAATAGCCAAAAAGAAACCCGATGCGACCAGGGTGCAGGCAAAGGCGGGCAAGCCGGCCCTGCTCGCCGGCGGCAACCCGCAGATTCCCAAGGGTGAGGGCGACGCGCCCGTGCAGGCCTACATCGCAGCCATGCCGGGCTGGAAGCGCGACATCGGCCAACGCCTTGACGCGCTCATCGTGCGCACCGTTCCCGGCGTGCAGAAGGCCGTCAAATGGAACTCGCCCTTTTACGGCGTTGCAGACCAGGGCTGGTTCCTCAGCGTCCATTGCTTCACGAAGTACGTCAAGGTGGCATTCTTTCGCGGCACGTCGCTGCGGCCTGTTCCGCCGGGTGAGTCCAAAAGCAAAGACACGCGCTACCTCGACATCCATGAAGGCGACCCCTTCGACGAAGCACAGCTCACCGACTGGGTGAAGCAAGCCAGCCAGTTGTCTGGCGAAAAGATGTGAGCGACCGCCAGACATGATGAAAGGAGCAACAACATGACCAAGACCAAGACCACAAAGAGCGCGCCGGCTGAAGCAAAAGAGTCAGGCTCAGCTTCAGAGCTGATAGATGCAAAGATCAAAGGCCTCGATGACTGGCGCGGCGAGACGCTCGCCCGCGTCCGGGCCATCGTCACACAGGCAACTCCCCATGTGGTCGAAGAATGGAAATGGAGCGTTCCCGTCTGGTCTAAAGACGGCATTCTTTGCACCGGCGAGACCTACAAGAAGGCCGTGAAGCTGACCTTCCCCAAGGGCGCAAAGCTCGAAGACCCTTCAGGCCTCTTCAACTCCAGCCTCGAAGGCAACACCCGGCGCGCCATTGATTTTCATGAGGGCGACAAGGTCGATGAAAAAGCGTTGAAGGCGCTGATACGCGAAGCCGCGGCGCTGAACAAGCCGCCGGCCAAATAGCCGGGCGACAAATGGTTTCAAATTAACGCAACCAATTTGTTGCGGTTTCGAGTTGACGTGCACATAATAAATGCAACCAGGAGATTGCATATGACTTCATCAACGGCATCGTCTTCATCATCGACAGACCGCATTGAACGCAGCACCTTGATCAACGCCCCCCTGTCACGGGTCTGGCGCGCGCTGGTGAACGCCGAAGAATTTGGCGGCTGGTTCGGCGTGGCGCTCAAAGGCAAAACCTTTGCGCCTGGCCAGCAGGTGCAAGGCAACATCACCATTCCGGGCTACGAGCACGTGGTGTTTGACGTGCGCAT
>NZ_JBFUBD010000345.1:0-2838 GCF_056405935.1 Polaromonas sp. P1_E3 | reverse complement strand
CTGCAGCGGCTGGCCCTTGAAGGGCAGCGAGACGCCGGTGGGCCGGCCGGCCGACATGCCCTGCACCGTCCCCAGCGCTTCGGTGCGCTGGCCGTTGGTGAACTTGCCGCTGACCTGCAGGTCYTGCGGCGCATCCTTGGGCGTTGGGATAAAGGATTGGGCGGGCATGACCGCATGGCCGGCCAGCGTGGCGGAATAGGCCGGAACAGCAGTCTGCGCGTAAAGCGGTGATGAAGCCACGGCTGCCGCCGCCAGGGCGATGGACAGTGGGAGTGTCAACGCGGGCCGGAAAAGGCCAGATAAAACCATGAGTGCATCCTTGGGGTGAAAGAGCACATCTTGTCGACACCTTGTGACGCTGGCATTACATGCAGCAAAGGTTCATCCAGGCGGAAGGGAGCCTGAAGCCGCATTGCCTGACGGGCGGGTCCATGGCGGGCTTCTGCCCGGCCTCGATTAAGCGCCGCAACCCAACCGCGGGAAGGGCACCTGCCCCTTGCCGGCGGCTACGTTCAATCGATCCGTATGTTGGAGCGCATGGCGATCACGCGCATGCGGGGAAGCTCATTTTCAATGCGCGCCGCGACCGCGGCAGCGGGCTCCCAGGCGTACTCGAGCCCGTTGGCTACGAGTTTTTCGCGAAGTTCGGGATCCTTCATCGTCTCGGCCAGCGCCTTCTGTAGCTTGGCTTTTACATCCGCCGGCACCCCCTTGGGCGTGGCAATGGCCAGCCAGGAATCGGCCGAGAAACCTTTGAAGCCGCTCTCAGCCACGGTCGCCACTGTGGGCATTTGTGTCGCGCGGTTCTCGCCGGTGACGGCGATGGCCTTGATCCTCGGCTTCGCCGCCTTCAGTTGCGGCAGTGCCGCCGCGACGGTGTCAATCGAGAAAGGGATCTGGCCGGCCATCAGGTCGTTCATCGCCGGTGCGCTGCCCTTGTAAGCGATGTGCTGCAGCTTGATGCCCGTGGCGCTCCACAGCATTTCGCCTGCGAAGTGTCCTGTGGTGCCGTTGCCGAACGAGCCATACATGTACTTGTCCGGCGCGGCGCGCACTGCTGTTATGAGTTGCTTCAGGTCGTTGATCGGGACATCAACGTTGGCCAGCAGAACAAGCGGAACGCGCGCCACCATCCCGACAGGCTCGAAACTCTTGATCRGGTCGTAAGGGAGCTTGGGCATGAGCGCTGGATTCACCGTGAAGGTGGAACCAGAACTGATCAGCAGCGTGTAGCCGTCCGGCACGGCCTTGGCAACAAAAGCGGCGCCGACGACGGTGCCGGCGCCCGGGCGGTTGTCTATGACAACCGGCTGGCCCAGGCGTTCAGCCAGTTTCTTGGCGACCAGCCGCCCGGCGATGTCGGTGGCGCCGCCTGGCGGAAAAGGGATGACCAGCTGGACCGGCCGGGACGGATAGCCCTGCGCGTGGACGCTGGCCCAAGGGRCCAGCAAGGTCAGCGCCATGGCCAGGAAGAAGCGCTTCCTTGCGAATTTCTGGAGTTGGAGCGCGTTGTGACGAGAGTTCTTGAGCGAAGTGAGCATGAGGAGGTCCTCCCGGTTGAAAAGTGAACTGGCACTTGAACGACGACGATTACAAATCGTAACCATGCCGTGCGGCAATGAGTTGCTTAAACAGCTCGCCAAACAATCTCAAAATTCTTCCTTCGACAAATTTTCTTAATTAATTCCATGAATTCGTCTTTTCATGCAATATTTGTAGAATCGTCCTGATGGAACACACGCTCGACCGTATCGACCGCAAACTCTTGAAGCTGCTGCAGCAGAACGCCGCCCTGCCCAATATCGAACTGGCCGAGAAAACCAGTCTCAGCCCGCCCGCCTGCTCGCGGCGCGTGGCGAAACTCAGGGAGGCCGGCCTGATCCGCAAGACGGTGGCGCTGGTGAACCCGCGGGCGCTGGGCTACAACGGGCTGGTCATCATCGGCGTGGTGCTGGACCGTTCCACCACGGACTCCTTCGCGGCGTTTGAGAAAGCCGTGGCCGGCCTCTCGGGCTGCCTGGAGGTGCAACTGGTGACCGGCGAGTTCGACTACTTCGTGAAGCTGCGTATCCAGAGCATCGACTCGTTCAATGAACTGCATGCGGCGCAACTCATCGGCCTGCCCGGGGTGCGGCAGATCCGCACCTTTGTCTGCCTCAAGGAGGTGTTCGAGACCACGGCGATTCCGGTTTAAGCCGGGCTTTTGCAATAAGCTATGCAGATGTATCGAACGGCAAGCCTGCGCAGTTTTTTCCTGATGTTGCTCTGCGCATTTTCCGGCGTGGGCCATGCACAGGTTTTTGACCGGCTGTATGAAGACAGCCCCACCATCACGCTGGCCCAGCCGCTGCAGTGGGTCGCCGTTCCCAAAGACTCCATCGAGTCGCCCGATGCCCTGACGGCCGGCGTCCCGGCCGCCGGGCCATTGCGCTTTCAGCCGTACACGGACGACACCATCCTGCCCACTTCGAACACACAGGATGTGTGGGCCACGTTTTCACTGCCGGCCACCGAGGCGCTGCAGACCTGGTACATCCGCATGCCGGGCCAGGCAATTTTCAAGGTGAGCCTTTTTTCGCGCACGCCGCAAGGCGGCTGGCAGGTCCAGTCCGCCGGCGAGGCCAKTGCCCCCGCTGCATGGTCCCTGCGCACCCGTGTGCCGAGCTTTGAACTGCAGACGCGCGGCGACGCCATGCAGACTTACTACCTGCGCTTTGAGCACCGACGGGCCCTCACGGAGCGGCCCATGCTGCTGTCGCCCATCGAATACATCGACGGCGCGTCGCGGGTCGGCGTGGTGATCGGCTTGATGTGGGGAATGTTCAGCCTGCTGGCCTT
>NZ_JBFUBD010000344.1:0-2839 GCF_056405935.1 Polaromonas sp. P1_E3 | reverse complement strand
GGTACGGCACTGCGTGGATTGATGTAGGCCGAATAGCTGCCGTCGCCTCGAACCGCAGCGGTCGCGGCCCGGACCAGGTGCCCCTGGCGCAGGGGTTCGGCCACCAACAGCTCCGGCACCACCAGGTGCCCCATACCGCCCAGGGCCGCTGCGATGGCCAGGAAGTAGTGGTCGAAGCTCGCACTGACATGGATGCCGGCGGCTTGCATGCCCTGCTGGTTGGACCAGGCGACCAGCACATCCGGACGCGACTGCGCGACGAGAAACTGCCAGCGGGCGATGGGCTGGGCCGCGAATTCGCGGCAGCGCGCCGGCGCTGCCACGCACACCAGGTTTTCGGCCGCCAGCAGCCAGTGCTCGGCGCTGCCGATGCTCAGGTCGCGTGAGACCAGCACGTCATAGTTGTCGCCGGGACCGGGGGGTGAGAGAGAGGTCACGAGATCCACGGACACGGGCGCTGCGGGACGAAAGTGCGGCAAGGCAGGAATCAGGGTCGCCATCGCAAAGGTGGGCAGGGAAGTCCGCACGATCAGGCGGCGGGCGCCGGCCTGGCTTTGCACCATCTGGCGGGTTGCGAGTTCTATCGTGGACAGGGCCTCCTGCACTGTGTCGAAATACAGGCGCCCCGCATCCGTCAGGCGCACGGAGGTACCAGTGCGCGCGAACAGGGCTTGCCCGAAATAACGCTCCAGCGTCGCCACATGGCGGCTGACACCGCCCTGGCTCATGCCGAGCACCCGGCCAGCGCGGCTGAAGTTGAGCTGCCGGGCGGCCTCCACAAACACCCGCACGGCATTCAGCGGCAGCGCCTGGTCGGCGGTATCTGATTTACTCATCAGTGAGGCTGGTTTTTGCATGTTTTTGAGGACTTTATCCGGGATATTCAACGATTATGGCGACTATATGGTTTTGGTTAATGACATTCACTCATCATTTCTTTCAAAGGTCCTTTGCATGCCCCTTCTTTTGCACACCTGCCCGGGCGGCGCCCTCATTGTTCCGGACACCCTCCTGTGCGACCGCCGCGACGGCGGGCACCTGGTGGTAAATCCACCGCGGCCGGTCTGGGAGCGCAGCGAGCTGACACCCCTGGAGCTGGCGCACTGGTCTTGCCTTGTGGCCGCCACCGGCCGTGCCATGCTGGATGTGCTGCCCAGCCTGCGGGACGGTTGCATCAATTACTGGGAGGCGGGCAACTGGGCGCTTAACGACGAGGCCTTGCCTGTGGGGCCCAAGAACGTGCAGGCGCATCGCCGGGTACACCTGCACGTGCTGGGGCGCAACCGGCAGGCGGCGCGTCCCGACTGGCGCTGGGGCGAGTCGCCCAAATTCCCGCGCTGGTCTGACATGGCGGCCCGGGCATCGGCATTCGAAGCACTCACGGAGGCGGAGTGTGAGGCTGTGGCCGGGCGCGTCAAAGATTTGCTGGACAGCCGTTTTCGCCTGCCCGCGTTCGGCGAGGCGCCGTGAACGCCCACACGCTGGCGCTGGTGCTCGCCGGAGCGGTTTGCCACGCGCTCTGGAACATCGTGGCCAAACGCGCGGCGGGCGGTACGTTGTTCGTCTGGTTMTTCGGCTGCGTCAGCGTGGCAGCCGCAGCGCCGGTCGCGCTGGTGGCCTGGTATCTGCGTCCCCAGGCTTTCGACGGCTGGATGTGGCTGGCGGTGCTGGCTAGCGCGCTGGTGCATGTGGTTTATTTGCTGGTGCTGCAAAAGGGCTACCGGATGGGCGACTTTGCTGTGGTCTACCCGATGGCCAGGGGCACCGGGCCGCTGCTGGCTGTGCTGGGGGCTGTGGTGCTGCTGGGTGAGCTGCCCAGCGCACTGGGCTGGCTGGGCGTGGCCCTGGTGCTGGCCGGGGTGTTCATGACAGCCGGTGGCGCCACGGGCGCCGCCAGCACAGACGCGCAGCGGCGCCGGCGCGGCGTGTTTTGGGGGGCGTTGACGGGTTTGTGCATTGCGGGCTATACCGTGATCGACGGCTGGGCCGTGAAGTCGCTGGGCATGGCGCCCGTCCTGTTCTACGCCACAAGCCTGGCGTTTCGCACGGTGCTGCTCGCGCCCTGGGCGTTGCACCAGCGCAGCGCGCTGGGTGGGCAGTGGCGGCAGCACCGCACGGCGATTGTGCTGGTCGGCGTGCTGTCGCCGCTGGCCTATTGCCTGGTGTTGTTCGCCGTACAGGGCGCGCCGCTGAGTTATGTGGCGCCTGTGCGGGAGATGTCCATGCTGATAGGCACCCTGGTGGGGGCCAGGATGCTCAAGGAATCCCTCAAGCCTTCGCAAGTGGCGGGTGCGGCGCTGATGCTGCTTGGCGTAGCGGGGCTGGCGTTGGCCTGATGGAGCGCTTAACCGACCGTGACGGCGGCGCCGTCGCCCTTGGGCGCTATCACACCGATTTCATACACCTGCTCGCCGGCGTCGCGCAGGGTTTTGGCCGTAGCTTGCGCATGGGCGGCATCCACCACGACGACCATGCCGATGCCGTTGTTGAAGGTGCGGTTCATCTCGAAGTCGTCGATACCGGCGGTTTTTTGCAGCCAGGCGAACAGCTCGGTCTGCGGCCAGCTTCCCTTTTTGAGGTGGGCGGCCATGCCTTCGGGCAGCACGCGCGGAATATTTTCGAGCAAGCCGCCGCCGGTGATGTGGGCCAGCGCCTTGATCGGGTGGGCAGCCAGCGCGGCCAGCACGTTCTTGACGTACAGGCGGGTAGGCTCCATCAGGGCCTGCTTGAAAGGCTTGCCGTCAAGCTTCGCCGGAGCCGCAGCGCCGGCGCGTTCAATGCACTTGCGCACCAGGCTGAAACCGTTGGAATGCACGCCGCTGCTGGCCAGGCCCAGGAC
>NZ_JBFUBD010000343.1:0-2842 GCF_056405935.1 Polaromonas sp. P1_E3 | reverse complement strand
GCCCAGGCCCGCCACCAGCGTCAGGGGCACGGCGTGGGCAATGTCGGCCGCCACGATGCGTGGCAGCGGCAGGCTGGGGTAGAGCAGCATCAGCACGATCACGCCAATGGCGCCCGCGCCGACTGACGTCAAAGTGACCAGCGTGCCTATGACCGCGCCAAACAGCACCGGAAGGGCCCAGTGGCGCGCACGCGTGGCCTGGCCAATGAGTTCAGGCGCGATGGTGGTCGGGGCGGCCTTGCCGCGCAGCACCTTGTAGGCTGTGGCACCGGCCGTCAGCAATAACGCCAGGCCCAGTGTGGTGGTCATGATGGCTTGCGTGGCCGGGTTGGCAGGGCCCATGCGCTGCAACATATACAGGGTCGCCAGGGCAGCTGGAATGCTGCCGGCAGCTGTTTGGCCGACGATTTTCCAGTCGACCACGCGGGCACGGGCCAGACTGACCGTGCCGCCCATCTTGGTAAAGGCCGCAAACAGCAGGTCGGTGCCGATAGCCAGGTGCGGTTTGATGCCGAAAAAGAAGATCAGCAGCGGCGTCATCAGCGAGCCGCCGCCCACCCCAGTCAGGCCCACCACGAGGCCGACGGCAAAACCGGCAAATACAAAGGCAAATTCATGCATAACGGGAAAATGTAAGTGCGCGACTTATAAAAACAAACTACACATTTGTTCTGCCGTTATGCAGATAAGCTTATTCGGCAATGAATATGCGGGTTTGGCGGGGTTTTTACGCGTCAATGGCATAAAGCCGGACGCGTGCCGGCAGGCCCGTCACAAAGCGCTGGTACAGTCCGTGCTCTTTCGGATGGGCCACCCTGGTATGGGTCTTGCCCCTTAACCGAATTGCSTATTTTTTGGAGAAACCCGTGAAATTGATGAAGTCTGCCCTGATGGGCGGTGTGTTTCTGGCCTGCGCCACGGCTGTGACGCTGGTACAGGGCAGCACCAAGCCCCCCATCAAGATCGGCGAAATCAACAGCTATTCCACCATCCCCCAGTTCGCCCAACCTTACCGGCAGGGCTGGCAGCTTGCCGTCGAGGAAATCAATGTGACGGGAGGCCTGCTGGGCCGCAAGATTGAAGTCATCTCGCGGGACGATGCCGGCAAGCCCGAGGAAGCCCTGCGCCAGGCCGCTGAGCTGACTTCGAAAGAAAGGGTGGATGTGCTCGCGGGAGGGTTTTACTCCAGCGTCGGACTGGCGCTGGCCGGCCATGCCCAGGCCAGCCGGCGGGTGTTTATCGCCAGCGAGTCGCTGGCCGACGCGATTGTCTGGGAACAAGGCAACCGCTATACCTTCCGCCTGCGCCCCAGTACCTATATGCAGGCGGCCATGCTGGTTGAAGAGGCCGCAAAGCTGCCGGCCAAACGCTGGGCCACGATTGCCCCCAATTACGAATACGGCCAGAGCGCCGTCGCCGTGTTCAAGGAACTCCTGAAAGCCAGGCGCCCGGACGTCGAGTTTGTGAGTTACCAGTGGCCGGCACTGGGCAAGATAGAAGCCGGCCCCACGCTGCAGGCAGCCATGCAGGCAAAACCCGAGGCGATCTTCAACGCGACTTTCGGCGCCGACCTGGCCAGGCTGGTTCGTGAGGGCAACCAGCGCGGCATTTTTCCGCGCGTGCCGGTGGTRTCCATGCTTTCGGGGGAACCCGAATACCTGGATGCGCTGAAAGACGACACACCCAAAGGCTGGATCGTCACGGGATACCCGTGGGACCAGATTGACTCGCGCGAACATGCCAGCTTTGCCGCCAACTATTACCGCCGCTTCAACGAATACCCCAAAGTCGGCTCGGCGGTGGGCTACGCCACCATGCAGGCGATTTTTGCGGCTATCCGCAGGGCCAATTCCACAGACAACGAAAAGCTGGTCGTGGCGCTGCGCGGCCTGAAGTTCTCCACGCCTTTCGGCCCCGCCGAGTTCCGCGCCATTGACCACCAGTCCACCATGGGCGCCTATGTGGGCAGGCTGGACCTGCGCGGCCACAAGGGCACCATGGTGCAGTGGCGTTACGCCGACGGCAAGGCCTATTTGCCGGCTGATGCGTATGTCAAGGCCCGTCGGCCTGCTGCGGCCATGAAGTGACGTTTTGACAACGCAGGCATTGAATTCCTTGAAGCCCTCCCGGCGATCCCCCCATAATCGGGCCCAATGACGAATACGGGTGGTGAGGCTGTCAAGCGGGTTTTTGTAAAAGTGTTCGGGTTTGATGACGTTGAACGTCACGCCCTGAACACCGTGTTTCGCATTTCCGAAACACGGGCCATTGCCTATGCGCCCTGGACCCCGGAGGCGCCCGAAGAAGCCTCCCTGGCCCTGATCGACGGCGACAGCTGGGAGGCGGCACTGGAGCTGGCCAACCCTGCGAATGACGATTTCACGCTGGTCTGGATTGGCGACAACCCCCCGGCCAGAGCACGCCTCGTGGTTCCGCGCCCGCTGCAGTGGACCGCCGTGATTGACGGCATGGACGAACTGTTGGCCGCCGAGCGGCGGCAGGCGGCCCAGGCATTGCGCCCTGGCAGGGCGCCGGAGAAGGCACTAGACCTCGACCTTCAGCCCGAATCTTCCTCACTGGATCTCGATCTTGACTTTGATTCGCAGGCGCCTACCGCGCCGGCGCCGCTCGAAGCTCCGGAGCCATTGCCTGAGCGCCCCCAAGTGCTGGTGGTGGATGCCGACCGCGACGCGCGCCTTTACCTGCGTGCCAGGCTGGCCATGGCCGGTTTCGTGAAGATTGACGAGGCGACCACCGGCACCGAAGCGCTCAAGCTGATTGACACGCACCTCTACAAGCTGGTGATACTCGACCTGGAGCTCCCGGACATCGAGCCTTGGGA
>NZ_JBFUBD010000342.1:0-2843 GCF_056405935.1 Polaromonas sp. P1_E3 | reverse complement strand
GGACTCGATGATCTGCCCCGCATCCATCATGATGATGCGGTCCGCGTGTTGAATGGTGGAAAGGCGGTGCGCAATAACCAGCGAGGTCCGGGTGGATGTAAGACGGCGGATAGCTTCCTGCACCGCAAGTTCCGACTCGGTATCGAGTGCCGAAGTGGCCTCGTCCAGTATCAGAATCGGTGCGTCCTTATAAAGCGCACGCGCAATAGCAAGCCTCTGGCGCTGGCCGCCAGACAATTGCATGGCATTGTGGCCCAGTACGGTGTCCAACCCCGAAGGCAGCTCCGCCAGCAAGGCTGACAAATTTGCAGCGGCGAGGCATGCCAGAACCCTGTCGCGATCAACGGATTGGCCCAATGCCACATTCTCTGCGATGCTGCTGTTAAGCATGACTACGTGCTGGCTTACGAATGAGAACTGGGCCCTGAGGGACTGCAGACTCCAGTTCCGCAGTTCCTGCCCGTCGAGGTAAATGTTTCCCGCCGTTGCATCGACAAATCTCGGCAATAGATTTACGAGCGTGGTCTTGCCGGAGCCCGAGGCCCCGACGACCGCAACTGTTTCTCCCGATTTCACCGACAAGGTCAGAGCGTTGATTGCCGGTGGTGCATCTGCCTTGTAGACCACACTGACTCYGACGAATTCAATATCCCCCCGTGCGCGGGCCAATACAAAATCACCACCGCTTTCGTCTTCGGTCAGGTTCATCAAATCAAGCCCGCGTTCAAGTGCGGCGAGGCCTCGTGTCACGGGTGTCGCTGCGTCTGAAAGGCTTTTTACAGGAGCGATCAGCAAAAGCATGGCCGTCACGAACGCCACAAAGCCGCCGACGCTTGTGGTGTTTTCTGCGCTTTGAAGCAGGGCGACGGAAATCACGGCTGAAAGAGCCATGGCAGCCAACACCTGGGTGATGGCGCTCATCCCAGCGTATGCGGCCGTCGACTTCATTGAAAGCCTGCGAAGGGAGTGGCTAAGGATTTCAAAACGGCCAGCCTGGCTTCTTTCGGCGCCATGCAGACGGACATCGCGATGCGCCAGGACGTTTTCCTCGACTACATAGGCCAAATTGTCTGTCGCGGTCTGGCTTTCTTTTGTCAACCGGTAGAGCCGTTTGGAGAGAATCTGGATGACGAAAGCCACTGCGGGGAAAAGCAGAGCGACGATCAACATCAGTTTCCAGTTCAGGAAGACCAGGTAGCCGATCAACGCAACCAGGGTCAGTACGTCCCGCGCGAGCTTCATCACGGCATTGATGAGCATCGAAGATCCGTTAAAAACCTCGTAAACCACAGTGTTCGCAATGGCACTGGAACTCTGATCGGCAAACAGGCTGAGCCGTGCGCTCAGCAGTTTTCCGAACATGGCCCCGCGCAATCGCGTTAACCCGTCGTTGGTGACTTTTGCGAGTGCGAACTGGGCAAGAAAGCCCGAAAGGCCACGCAATGTAAACAGGATAATCAGCGCCAGGGGTACCAGCCAGAGATTAAAACCGTCTCGCTGGAACCCGTGGTCCAGCAGTGGTTTAAGTAGCGCGGGAACCAGCGGTTCGGTTGCGGATGCGACGATGGTCGCACCCACCGCAAGTGCCCAGCCTGACCTTGAATCCTTGAAATACGGCCAAACCCGGGCAACTCGCCGGGTGAGCGAAAGCCTGGGAACCGTTGGGGTTTCGACAGAAGGGGAGGGGATGCTCAAGCGCGTCCTCCCTGAACCGCATGCAGCGCGGTGACTTCAGGAGCCTTGCTCAGGCCGGCAGACAGCAGTAACCCCAGGCAGACACACAGGAAATCGCCAATAAGCGCGTCATACAGCGACGAGTTGAAAAGACATGCCACAGCCATGCCCGCCAGTGCGGAATATGTGGCGCGTGCATAGATCGTCTCCATCCGGCGGGCATCGCCCAGCACCGCCGCCATCAGCACCAGGAGAAGTGCAATGCCGGGAATGCCGAGCTGAACTCCCCATAGCAGGTATTCCTGATGTGGATTGCCGTTCCCGTCGATGTTGATATGGGCGGGGTTCCGCAGCTTTTCCAGGCGGTTGTACTCCGTGCTCCAGCTACCGATGCCCGCACCTGACAGAGGTCTTTCCTCAATAATCTCAAGTGCACGCCGCCAAAAGACAATCCGAATGCCGGACGAAGTCCTTGACTCTCCCTTTGCCGAATAGGATTGAACTTCGTGAGCGGCCTGCGTCAGCCGGTCACGGACTTTTGAAGAGCTCACAAACAGGCCCAGTGCAATGAGAAAAGGCAAAACCACAACGGCCGCCCGATATTTGCGGGGCAGCTCCCACATAATGGCCAGTGAGAGCAGCGCGATGGCCACCGCGTGACCGCTACGGCCATTAAGAACGAAGAAAACGTTGGCCAACGCGACCAACGCGGCAGCTACCGCAAGCTGGCGACCGAACCTGACCGGCACAGCTTCCCGCAAATGCCAGCAGAGCGCTGCAAATATGGCACTCATGATCCCTTGGTCGAGATAGCTGGAGAAAACAGCATACTGCGTCAGGGCCATGTCGGAGGTTGCCCAAGGCACAGGGACCCCTAGAAAAAGCGCCCATGAACTGAGAACGAGGAAAAGCTGGGCAGCTCCGAATGCGCCCAGTGCATAGAGTGCTTCGCGGCGATCGCGAATGAGCGTCATGACAAGAAGGGGTAGAAGCAGTTTTCCGTATTTCGCAAGCGAGCCCACCGCGTCGGCAAGCGGCGCTATCGTCCAGGCAAGGCTTAAGGCAAATGCCGCGAGCACACCCAGTACCGCGATGGTTGTGTAGCTGCTCCGGGATTCCCCTGTTCTGCTGGAAGTCGTCAAGGCAGCAATGCCGAAAGCCAGCGCGAA
>NZ_JBFUBD010000341.1:0-2871 GCF_056405935.1 Polaromonas sp. P1_E3 | reverse complement strand
GCCTCCGACGCCACCATCGCCCTGGGCGTGTTCATGGGCGTCAACAGCAAGGGCGGCGCCTCCATTGCGCCGGCCCTCAAACGGTAATCCGGCAAGAGAGAACCTGATGAACATGATTTACACCAAAGCCGCACTGTCCACCGTCTGCCTGGCGTTCACCGCCTTTTTTCTGTCCAGTTGCGCGGTTGCGCCCACGGCGCAGCAGGTCGACGAAGCCACCCAGCAGGTGCTCAAGAGCTCCTTCCGCGAGCAGGGGATCGCCAAAATTGACCGCCTGACCCTGGATGCCTCCAACCAGGCTTGCTCGGAAGCCGCCGGCAAGCCGCTGGAGGAAAAGGCCGCCAAGGCCATTGAAGAAGCCAACCTCAAAACGGTGAAGCTGCCTTCCGATGGCAAATATCTCGGCAGCTGGAGCGAGGGCGAAAAAATCGCCCAGAACGGCCGCGGCCTGACCTGGAGCGACAAGCCCGGCGAAGCCAATGGCGGCAGCTGCTACAACTGCCACCAGATCAGCAAGGCTGAACTGTCTTTCKGCTCCATCGGCCCAAGCCTTTACAACTACGGCAAGCTGCGTGGCGTGAGCAACCCGGCTTCGCCCGAGAGCAAMCCCATCGTGGAATACACCTGGGGCAAGCTGTGGAACGCCAAGGCTTACAACGCGTGCTCCGACATGCCGCGGTTTGGCCATGCTGCCATCCTGAACGAGCAGCAGATTCGCGACGTGATGGCGCTGTTGCTGGACCCGAATTCGCCTGTCAACAAGTGATTTGAGTGTTTTATGCCGCCAAGCCAATAGTGGCGCGCGCAAGCAGCTCCTGAATTGATAGCAACCTGATACTTTGCCTGGGCAGCCGGGCAGGATGACCAACGCCATGAACCTGTCCCGCCGAGAGTTTTCAAGTGTCATGGCCGCTGCGCTGGCTGCGGGTTTTCCCCTGCGTGAGGCCGGCGCCGTCCAGGCCGCCAGCTTGTACGAACTGCCCCGTACTGGCAATGTGCACTTGCTGCACATGACCGATTGCCATGCCCAGCTGCTGCCGACTTATTTCCGCGAACCTTCCGTCAACCTGGGCGTGGGCGCGATGCGCGGACAGGCGCCACACCTCGTGGGCGAACATTTGCTCAAGGCTGCCAGCCTCAAGTCAGGCACACCCGAAGCGCATGCGCTGACCTTCCTGAACTTCGAGCGGGCGGCGCGCCGGTACGGCAAGGTGGGCGGTTTCGCGCATCTGGCGACGCTGGTAAAGCAGTTGAAGGCTGGCCGCCCGGGTGCCTTGCTGCTTGACGGAGGTGACACCTGGCAGGGCAGCGCGACGGCGCTCTGGACGCAAGGCCAGGACATGGTGGATGCGGCCAAACTGCTGGGCGTGGATGTGATGACGGGCCATTGGGACTTCACCTATGGCGAAGAGCGCATCAAAAAAATCGTCGAGCAGGACTTTGCCGGCAAGATTGACTTTATCGCGCAGAACGTCAAAACCAGCGACTTTGGCGACCCGGTGTTCAAGCCCTATGTCATCAAGGAAATGAATGGCGTGCCCGTCGCCATTGTCGGCCAGGCTTTTCCCTACACGCCGATTGCGAACCCGGGCTGGCTCACGCCGAACTGGACTTTCGGCATCCGCGAAAGCGAAATGCAGGAAACCGTGAACGAAGCGCGCGCCAAAGGTGCGCAGGSTGTCGTGCTGCTCAGCCACAACGGCATGGATGTGGATCTCAAGATGGCCTCGCGTGTCACCGGAATTGACGCGATTCTGGGTGGGCATACCCACGACGGCGTGCCGATGCCTGTCATTGTCAAAAATCCGGGCGGGCAGACCATCGTGACCAACGCCGGCAGCAACGGCAAGTTCCTGGGCGTGCTGGACCTTGACGTCAAGGACGGCAATGTGGCCGGCTTCAACTACCGCCTGCTGCCGGTCTTCGCCAATCTGCTGCCCGCCGATGCGGCTATGGATGCGCTGATTGCAAAGGTGAGGGCGCCTTACACGGCCAAACTGGATGAAAAGCTGGCAGTGACGGAAGGAACGTTGTATCGCCGCGGTAATTTCAATGGAAGCTTTGACCAGCTGATCCTGGACGCACTGATGAATGTGCGCGGCGCAGAGATTGCTTTTTCGCCCGGGTTCCGCTGGGGTACCTCGCTGTTGCCCGGCCAGGCCATTACGCGGGAGCATGTGATGGACCAGACCGCCATCACCTATCCCTGGACCACGCTGACGGACATGCGCGGCGACATGATCAAGACCATCCTGGAGGACGTGGGCGACAACCTGTTTAATCCTGACCCTTATTACCAGCAGGGCGGCGACATGGTGCGCGTGGGCGGGCTGACTTACACGTGTGAGCCGGGTGCAAAGATGGGCGGACGCATCCAGGACATGCGCCTGGGTGGCAAGCTGATTGAAGCGGGCAAGACCTACAAGGTAGCCGGCTGGGCGCCTGTCGCCGAAGCCAGCAAAAACGCTGGCCCACCGGCGTGGGATGTGGTGGAAACCTACCTGAAGACGAAAAAGGTCATCAAGCCCGTCAAGCCCAATACCCCACGGCTTGTGGGTGTGGCCGGCAATCTGGGTCTTGCCGCCTGACTTTTTGGCCCCAAATACACCACAGGCTTCAACGCATGTGAAAGCATGTAAGAGGTATGTGAGAGCGTTGGGCGCTGCGAAATCCATGGCCTTTTCAGGTATGGTCATCACCACGGTCTTTCCGCTGTCACAGTTCGGTGGCACAATCTGGGTTGTTTCTGAAGGCCCTTCCTGCCACAGTCGCATCCGCTAATCGGTCCAGCCGTGTTGCGGAAGGTTAATCAACCAGCCATATCCAGTTGTGGCCAGCTAATGTTTCCCCAAGGGAAACGGAGGTCAGCGT
>NZ_JBFUBD010000340.1:0-2885 GCF_056405935.1 Polaromonas sp. P1_E3 | reverse complement strand
GTCTCTGGCTTCCAACGTCTCCCTGACGATCGGTCTTGGGGGGCAATGGGCTAACACCCCCTTGTTGTCGTCGGAGCAGTATGCGGTGGGCGGCCGGCGTTTCGGGCGAGCCTACGAGCCTGCGGAGCTGGTGGGGGAGCGCGGGTTGGCTTTTCGCGCTGAACCCCGCTATTCAGGTTCGTCAGATGTTGCAGGCTTCAGGTCATGGCAGCTCTTTGCCTTCTATGACATCGGCAAGGTCTGGAAGGTGGGCTGTACTTGTGCGGGCACGCCCAACAGYCAGAGTCTGGCGTCGGCAGGACTGGGCACTCGCCTTTTTCTTCCGCGGAATGTGGTGGCTGCGCTGGAGATCGCCTGGCCGCTGACCAAACCCATTGCGAGCTACCAGTCCCACGGCAAAGACCCGCGGTTGCTGGGTTCGTTGCTGGTGCGCTTTTGATGTTTGTTCCCTATTTTTTTGCCTCAGGAGGTAATCCATGAACGCTAGCCTGAACTCCCTGCACCTTTCGCCTTCGGTCCGGCGTCGGCGGTCATTTGCGCTGAAGGCCCTTCCGGCCGCCGTGGCGATGCTTTTTTCGCCACCCGGCTGGACCGTTGACATCACCGGCGGCGCGGGTCTTCCCCAGAACGGTACGGTGTTTTCCGGTACGGCCACGGGCTCGGTGTCGGGTAACCAGCTCACCATCCAGGCAGGCAACCGCTCGGTGGTTGACTGGGGCTCCTTCAACATCAATCCCGGAAAAATAGTGGAGATCATTCAGCCTGGCGCATCGTCGGCGATGCTTAACCGCGTGACCGGTGACGCCAGCCCTTCACAAATACTGGGCAGCCTGTCGGCCAACGGGACGGTGATGCTGATGAACCCTAACGGCGTGATGTTCGGGCAGAACGCGGTGATCAATGTAGGTGCGCTCATTGCCACCACAGGCAATATTGACGTCAACAACTTCATCAATACCGGCGGCGCACAGATCACCGGGGCCACCGGCAGTATCACCAACCACGGCAGCATCAACAGCACCGCGCAAAATGCCGGCCTGGTTGCCCTGGTCGCGCCGTCGGTCACCAACCACGGCAACATCACGGCCACCGGCGGCACGATCGCCCTGGGCGGATCGACCGCCGCTACGGTTTCGCTCAACGGTGGGCTTTATGAGTTCGCCATACCAGGCGGGGCAACGGGTACAAGCGTGTCCAATATGTCCCACGCCAGCCTGAACGGCGCCACCCTTTTAATGGGTGTGGGCGATGCCGCCAACCTGTTGTCCGGTGTCATCAACCTGGAGGGTGTGCAGCAGGCGAGCAATGCCATCGTCGTCAACGGCCATACGGTGGCGCTCAAGTCGGCGCTCGATGCACCGCAGGTCAGCGGCAATGCAAGCCAGGTGGATGTGTACAGTGGCGCACGCATCCAGGACGCCGTAAACATTTCCAAGACCGGAACGCCAGGGGCGGGCGGTTCTGTGGATGTTCATGGTGGAACCTACATCGAACAGGTTGCCTTGAACAAGGCCAACCTGACATTGACAGGTACGAATGGTGCCAACATCATCGTGCAGGAGGGAAAGACCGGAATAGACATCACCGCCAATGGTGTGACRCTTGATGGTATGCAGATCAYGGGCCCTAACAGTCAGAACTATGCCACTATCAACTGGACCAACCTAAGTACGACCGGTGTCAAGGTTGCCCCAGGCGTAACTGGTGCGACCATACGCAACAACACCATCACAAATCTCCGGAGCGGGATTCAGGTTACCAACGCCGCGGCCGCCATCACCGGCAACACCATTGAAAACACCAAGGGCGCCATTCTTGTGCGTTCGAACGATGTCACTATGTCGGGCAACTCCAGAGGTTCGTTGGGCAATGAATGGGACATCATTTTTCTGGACGGCGTGACGAATGGTTCTTATTTTGTTGCCCCGAATGTCAGCGAAGCGCAGTACGGCGCCGGTGTGATGGCCATGTCGACGGCCAACGGTAATATGCATATTCTTGATCGCCGCTACGGCGTCAACGGACTCTTGGGATCCACACCGCAATTTGGCAACCGTTCGCACGTTACTGTCAGTTCAGGCGCGAACTTCACCGCTGCAGACGATTTCAATCTTGGCAATGGCCTTGGCAACGACCGACAGCCATTGGGCACGATTCAGGGCGGCGTAGACGCCGTGGTCACGGGCGGCACGGTGAACGTGGCAGCCGGCACATACACGGGCGCCGTGAACATCACAAAATCCCTGACGCTGGATGGCGCGGGCATAGGGCAGACCGTTGTGAAAGGCCTTTCGGCTGCAAGCGGTGATGCGGTAGCCATCAGGGCCTCGGGTGTCACGCTGTCCGACCTGTCAATCAATGACTCCTACTACGGCGTTCATCTGAGGGATACGGCTAATAACGTGACGATTGACCGGGTTGCCTTCAATAACAACCAGTACAGCGTTCGCAGCGGGACCGACGTCAAAGCGGACAACTTCCGCATGCTCAACAGCACCATCACCGGTGGAGTGATCGGCGTCAATATTCTTAACGGCTACGACGGCGCGGGGGCGGGGAAGGCCTCCTTCAAGAATGCGCTTTTCGAAAATGTTACCGTCGAAGGGACGGGCTACAAGGGCTTGTACTTTGAAACAGCGGACAACCTCACGATGAGAAATGTCACTGTCACCAATGCCGGCAACTTGGGCAACCCCGATGCAGGTTCGACCAGTTTTCACCAGTCCGGTGCGGGCATCGACATCAACCTCAAGTTCGATGATTTCAATAGCCTGACTTTGGACAATGTTGTGGTTAAAAACTCCGGCTACAGCTCCAACACGGGCACCGGAGTCGCGATGGTGGTCAAGACACGCGGTGTCCCCGGTGACAGCTCCGACTACACC
>NZ_JBFUBD010000339.1:0-2887 GCF_056405935.1 Polaromonas sp. P1_E3 | reverse complement strand
GTCACCCGGCAGGAAAAAGAGCAGGCCCAGGCGCGCATCATGGCCGAGCAATCCATGGTGGAGACCTTGAGTGTTTCCCAGGAAAACTTTCGCACCTTGCTGAAAGAGCGCGAAATGATCCTGGAAAACTCCATTGTGGGTATTGCCTTCCTGACGCCGGATGGCCGTTTCCGGTGGGCCAACCAGGCCATGCTCAAGGTATTCGGTGCGGGCAGCAATCCGTTGACCTCGATGGAGCCGTTTTACCTGTCGCGAGAGCAATACCTGCAGGTAGGCGGTGAAGTGGCCGCCTGTGTGGGCCGCGGTGAAAACTACGAAGCGGAGATCCAGGTCCGGCAGTTTGACGGCACGCTGATCTGGGTGTCGCTGTCGGGCAAGTCGGTTGCCGAGCGCGACCTTTCGCAAGGTACGGTCTGGGTGATCATCAACATCACGCAGCGCAAGGAACTGGAGGCCAAGCTGCTGCGCACATCCTCCGAGCGCGAAGCCATCCTGAACAGTGCGCTGGTGGGCATTGTGCTGTCGGTGAACCGCCGCCACGAGTGGGTGAACGAGAAATTCGCCCAGATGATCGGCAGCCCGCGTGAAGCRCTGATGGGGCAATCTTCCAGTTATATTCACCCCGACCTTGCCACCTGGGAGCAGTTCGGCAAGGAGGCGCGAAGCACGCTGATTGCCACCGGCAGTTATATCAATGAACGTCAGCTCAGAAGGCAGGATGGGCAGCTTTTCTGGGTGCAGATGGCTGGTAGCTGTGTTCAGCCCCATGATCCTGATTCAGGTGTGATTTGGGCCTTTCTTGACATCACGGAACGCAAGAAATCGGAAGAAGACACACGTGAAGCGCTTGAGCAGCAACGGGCGCTCAATGAACTGCGCACCCGTTTTGTGGCGATGACAAGCCATGAGTTCCGCACACCGTTGTCGGGAATTCTTTCCGCCGAGGAATTGCTGAGGCATTACGGCAGCCGTTTGCCCGAGCCGGAAAAACTGGAGATTCTGGACAGCATTGCCGCCGGCGTAAAACGCATGACGGGGATGCTGGATCGCGTGCTGCTGCTGGGCAAGGCCGATGCACAGATGCTGGAATTTGAACCGCATCTGCTGGACCTGCAGAAGTTGTGCCACCAGCTGGTAGAAGAAGCGCGCAACCAGCAACCGGACAGCCTGTGCGAATTGCAGCTGGATTATTCGGCCGGAATGGCGGAAGGCCTGTACGACGAGAAGCTCCTGCGCCATATCTTCAGTAACCTGCTGTCCAATGCGGTCAAATACTCGCCCCTCGGGGGCCTGGTGCTGTTCCGCGTGCGAGCCGAACGGGATGTGACCGTTATGGAAGTTGTGGATGAAGGCATAGGCATTCCGGAAGATGAGCTCCCGCATCTGTTCGAGTCTTTCCATCGCGCCAGCAATGTAGGCACCATTCAGGGCACAGGCCTGGGTCTGGCGATCGTCCGCAATGCGGTCGACATCCACGGCGGCACCATTGCCGTGAGCAGCAGCGCCGGCTCGGGAACCACTTTCACCGTGCGCCTGCCGGCCAGGCAGTAAGCCCGCATGACTACGCTGCCCGTGATGCAAAGGCGCCGGCTGCTTCAGTCGCTGGCGCTGGCAAGTACCGGCAGCTACCTGCCGCTCAGGGCGGCAGCCCAGCAGCGGCTGGCCGGCAATCCTTTCACGATCGGTGTGGCCAGCGGCTCGCCTACCCATGATTCCGTGGTGCTCTGGACGCGGTTGTTGCCGGACCATGGTGAGGCCCTGCGCTCGCTGCCGGCAACGGTCGCAGTACGCTGGGAGCTTGCACACGACGAAGGTTTTACGCGCATCGTGCAGTCAGGCCAGGCGCAAGCTGTGGGCGGGCTGGCCCATTCGGTACACGTGGAGGTGCAAGGGCTGGAGGCCGACCGCTGGTATTTCTACCGCTTCGCGGCTGGCGATGCCGTCAGCCCCACGGGCCGCACCCGTACTTTTCCGGCGCCCGATGCGGTGGTGGGAAAATTGCGGATGGCCTACGCATCCTGTCAGCGATGGGAGCACGGCTACTACAGCGCCTATCGGCATATGCGTGACGAACATCTCGACCTCGTGATGTTCCTGGGCGATTACATCTACGAGTATCCCAACGCCGGCCAGGCTGTCCGTGCGCCCACGGGCGGCTGGGTGCTGACGCTGGACGATTACCGCCAGCGCTATGCCCTGCATAAAAGCGATGCCGACCTGCAAGCCATGCATGCGGCTTGCCCCTGGCTGGTGACCTGGGACGATCACGAAGTGCAAAACGACTATGCGGGTGCATCGCCGGGCAACAGCGGCCCGCCGGTGCCGGACTTTGCCGCCCGCCGCACGGCTGCTTACCAGGCCTTTTACGAGCATATGCCGGTGCGTGCCTCGGTACTCACCCGGGCAATGGCAGGCCTGGCAAGCGGCGCGGAAATGCGCATCTACCAGCGCGTTCCCTATGGGCGCCTGGCCTCGCTCTACATGCTCGACGCCCGGCAATACAAGGACGCGCAGGTCTGCACGCAGGGCGGGAAGGCCGGCTCCAGCACGTTGAACCCCGCAAACTGCGCGGCCTGGAACGATCCGGCCCGCAGCATGCTGGGCGCGCAGCAGGAAAGCTGGCTGGACGCCGAATGGGGCAGGGCCGACAGCAAGGAGCGCCGCTGGAACGTAGTGGGCCAGCAATCGCTTCTGGGACAACGGGATTTTCGCCGCGGACCGGACCAGGTTTTATGGAATGACGGCTGGGACGGCTATGCCGCGGCGCGCCGGCGTTTTACCGGCGCGCTGCAAAAACATGCCGTGGCCAACCCGGTGGTGCTGGGGGGCGATGTGCATGAAAACTGGGTCGGACACATCAAGGCCGACTACGCCGATGCCGCCAGCC
>NZ_JBFUBD010000338.1:0-2894 GCF_056405935.1 Polaromonas sp. P1_E3 | reverse complement strand
GTGGTGATCGGGTGCGCGCGGCTTAACCGCCGCAGCCTCCGAGCGTGACCTTCACTTCCTTGACCGCATAAAAGTACTGGTCACCAGCCTTGGCCAGTGCATAAACGTTGGAGGACTGGCCCATCTTGATGTTGGTCGAGACGTTGGCGTCGGTGCCGGCGGGAATTTCGAACATGGCGGCCAGCGCGCTGGGGTTTTTTTCAACGACGAGCGCAATTTGCGTCGTGTTGGCAATGTTGCTTTGCGCCCCGACACGCACCACGTTGCCGTTCTCGGCAATTTCGGGCGCCTGCAGCAGCAGGTCCTTGCTTTCAACCGGAGCGCTGGTCGCGCCCATGGCTTTGGCCGCATCGGCCAAGGACTTGCTGTCAAAAGCAGCCTTGTTCCAGCCCGGCGCGTTTTGCGCGTGGGCCGGGTTCAGCCCGGTGGCAGCTGCCAGCGCCAGCGCAGTGGCGCTCGAACTGCTGGCCAGAAAATCGCGACGTTCCATGGTGAACTCCTTTTATATAACTTGAATGTCTTAAAACTAACAACGATTGGACACAAGAATGCCATGCTGCGGAACGGTATTTATCCCGAGCATGCCGTCAAAAATTGAAGAGGTTGCAGCGGCTGCATGCATTTTTATGCACGTCATTTTGGCGCGCCCTGAGCCAGCCATTGGGAAATCTGCGCAGATTCCGCCGCACTCAAGGCCTGCGGCGGCATGGGGATTGCACCCCAGACACCCTGCCCTCCGGCCTTGATTTTGCCCGAGAGGTAAGCCGACGCATCGGTACGGTCTTTATATTTGTTCGCTATATCCCTGAAGGAAGGACCTACCAGTTTGCTGTCCATGCCATGGCAGGCCAGGCAGGCATTTTTTTGCAGCAGCGGCATGACCGGAGCAGCACCTGATGCCGGAGCTTTAGCTACTGCCGACAGCTGCACAGTGGTGGCCGGCGACGAGACTGCTATCTTTTCAGGAGCTGCTTGCGCATGTTCTGTATGGCCTGGAGCGGTATTTGCCTCCGATACTCCGGCCACGGATGGCCGGGTGGTATCAATCCCGCGGCTGGCGCCTACCAGCCGCGACTGCTCGGCCAGATTGCCATGGGCGTTGCGCGCGTAGTCCGGTAAAAAGCTTTTGACCACCACCTCGCCGGCGCAATTCTTCATGCAGGCTGAGCCCTGGACGTCGGGACGCTCCGTGCCGCCCATTTCCTTGCCCGGCCACATCGCGTGGGCGGTGGTCATGCCGTTGCGGTTGGGCAGGCGCGCCTGCACCTCGCGGATATTGGCATCCGACAAGGTGAAGTTGTCGGGCAGGATATTGCCCAGGTTCAGGATGTAGGCCGTCACCGCATACACCTCGTCGGCTGTCAGCGTTTTCGGGGCATTCCACGGCATGGCGCGGTTGATGTAGTCCCAGAGCGTCGACAGCGTGGAAACTTTCATCAGCGTGGTGCGGTTCGGCTGGTTGGAGCCGGGCATGAGGCCATCGACGCGGCCAGTCTTCATGTCTTCAGCCGTGATGCCGCCGGCGATCGGCGTGAATACTTCAGACGACTCGGCGAAACTGCCATGGCAGGACGCGCACTGGGCCTCCCAGATCACTTCGCCCTGCCGGACTGAGCCCTGCCCCTTGGGCAGGCCCTTGAAGTCCGGCCGCACGTCGATGTCCCAGGCCTTGATTTCAGCGGGGGTTGCCGTGCGGCCGATGCTGGAGAGGGCTGCTGGTTTGTCCGCAGCCACCGCCCATTGGGTGACACCCGGGAGACCCGCGAGCAGCAGTAAGCCCATCGCAACGCGGACGCCGCGGGAAACCGGCCAGGCCTTAAATCTGGACATTTTTCACCTCGCCGTTTTCTTCCAGAGACCACGACTGGATGGCGTTGTTGTGATAAATGCTGCGGGAGGCGCGCACCTTGCGCAGTTCGTTGTATGTCGGCTGGATCTGGCCGGTTTCATCCACGGCGCGGCTCTGGAAAATGGCCGGCTTGCCGTCCCAGACGAAGTCGGCGTTAAACCGTGTGAGGCATTTGGCCAGCACCGGACCTTCCAGCCGCGCCGGCGCCCAGTTGCGTCCACCGTCCACGGAGACATCCACGCGTTTGATCTTCCCCCGGCCGCTCCAGGCAAGGCCCGTGACGTTATGAAAGCCTTTTTGCAGCAACACCTGCCCGCCGCTCGGCGAGGTCACCACGCTTTTGACTTCCTGGATGCTGGTGTATTGCCGGTGCAGCCCGCTGGGCTGAAGGTCGACGTAATGGATCGTCTCGTCCTTGGCGCCATAAGGCATGTCGCCCACCTCGATGCGCCGCAGGTATTTGACCCAGCTCACGCCCTGCACGCCCGGCACGATAAGCCGCAGCGGGTAGCCATTCTCGGGACGCAGCATTTCGCCGTTTTGCCCATAGGCCACCAGCACTTCGCCGCTCGTCACCAGGCTCATGGGAATGGTGCGCGTCATGCCCGAGCCGTCGGCCCCTTCCGCGAGGATGAATTTGGCGCGCTTGAGGTCAGCGCCGCAGAGTTCCAGCAGCGCGCGCAGCGGCACGCCGGTGAACTCGCTGCAGCTCAGCATGCCGTGGGTGTACTGCACCGTGGGCACAGCCGCGTTGCCCCATTCCATGCCGGTGTTGGCGCCGCATTCGATGAAGTGCATGCGGCTGACGTTCGGCAGGCGCATCAGCTCATCCATGCTGAAAACCATGGGACGCTTGAGCATGGCGTCATCGGAGCCGTTCACCATCAGGCGATGCTTCGAAGGATCGATGTCCCACCAGCCCTGGTGGTGGCGCTCAAAGTGCAGGCCGCTGGGCGTGATGATGCCGAAGAGGCCCTGCAAGGGGCAAAAGCTCACGCTGGCCTGGCCGATGCGGGTGAGGCCCGGGCTTTCACGGCGCTGCAGG
>NZ_JBFUBD010000337.1:0-2903 GCF_056405935.1 Polaromonas sp. P1_E3 | reverse complement strand
GCCTCGGCCTCCGGCCGCAGTCGCGGCAGCTCCACCAAGGCCGTCAAACGCGGCAGCGGCAAGACGGTGGTGAAGTCCAAAAAACGCTGAAGTTCCGGGCGTCCATTCAGCAATCACAACCGGCGGCTGACGCTACTTTGCGGCGCCAGCCGAGGCGTCTCAGCTCTGGCTACAGCTTGAACGACCCGCTACCGAACAGGCCGATCAGGCCGATGACGATCAGGTAAATGGCCACAATGTAATTGAGCAGCCGCGGTATCAGCAGGATCAGGATGCCCGCGATGAGCGACACGATGGGGCCGATGCTGAGTGAAAGATTCATGGTGTTGTCCTTGGAGTAAGGCTCGCCAGCCCTTCCGCCCAGGCAGGCAGAGGCTATGCAAGCAGCCATGACTTTAAGGAGACCCCGGGTTACCGGCTGTAGGACGACAAAGAGTTGCGATGCAGGGTAGAACCTGTTCTTAGAGTTTTTCGGTTTCGCCGGTGCGCGGCTGCCACTTCATGAGCTTTTTTTCGAGCCGGCCCACAATTCCGTCCAGCACCAGCGCGAAGGCCGTCAGCACCACGATGCCGGCAAACACGGTATTCACGTCAAACGTGCCCTCGGCCTGCAGGATCAGGTAGCCCACGCCCCGCGCGGAGCCCAGGTATTCCCCCACCACCGCGCCCACAAAAGCCAGGCCCACAGAAGTGTGCAGGCTGGAAAACACCCAGCTGGTCGCGCTCGGCAGGTACACCGTGCGCAGCAGCTGGCGCTGATTGGCGCCCAGCATGCGGGCATTGGCGAGCACCACTGGGCTGACTTCTTTCACACCCTGGTAGACATTGAAAAACACAATGAAAAACACCAGCGTGACGGCCAGCGCCACCTTGCTCCAGATGCCCAGGCCGAACCACAACGCAAAAATGGGCGCCAGGATCACACGCGGCATGGAATTGGCCGCCTTGATGTAGGGGTCCAGAATCGCGCTGGCGGTGGGAGCCAGGGCAAGCCACAGGCCGCACGCCAGGCCCAGCACAGTGCCAATGCCGAAGGCCAGCACGGTTTCCAGCAGCGTCGTGCCCAGGTGCAGGTAGATGTCGGCATTGCCGGGCAGCCCATCGGGAAACAGCAGGCTTGAACCAAAGCCGAAAGGCATGAACCAGCTCCAGACGCGGCCGGCTACCTTGATGGGCTCACCCAGGAAAAAGGCAATCTGCTGGTCGCGCGAGGCCACGTGCCATCCGATCAGGATGAAAACCAGCAAGCCAAACTGCCAGCCGCGCAGATTGTTTTCTGAAGGCTTGATATGGCGCCACATGTCAGGCCGCGCGCAGCGCAGGGCCGCCCCAGGCAAGCGCAGCCCCCTTGGGGGGCAGAGAGCTACACGCAGTGAGTGAACGTGGGGGCTTCATTTCTAGGCAGCCTTCTTCAGTTGCTGCGCATAGCCCTTGAGGACCTCGTCGCGCAGCACATTCCATATCTGCGTATGCAGCTCAACAAAACGCGGCTGGCTGCGTACCTCGGCAACATCGCGCGGCCGGGGCAGGTCAATCGCAAATTCTCCGATGGGGTGCGTGCCCGGGCCAGCCGACAGCACCACCACCCTGTCGCTCATGGCGATGGCTTCATCAAGGTCGTGGGTAATGAACAGCACGGCTTTCTTCTTGGCGGCCCACAAGTCCAGCACTTCGTTTTCCATGAGCTGGCGGGTCTGGATGTCTAGTGCGCTGAAAGGCTCGTCCATCAGGATGATGTMCGGATCCAGCGCCAGCACCTGGGCCAGCGCAGTGCGTTTGCGCATGCCGCCCGAGAGCTGGTGCGGGTAGCGGTCACCGAACTCGCCCAGGCCCACACGCTCCAGCCAGCCCTGTGCCTGGCGGCGCGCCTCCGCATCCGGAACACCGCGGTATTGCAGGCCCATCATGACGTTGTCGATGGCGCTGCGCCAGGGCATCAATGCTTCAGTCTGGAACATGTAGCCGGCGCGGCTGTTGATGCCCTCCAGCGACTCACCAAACACCCTGACCTCGCCGGAAGACGGCTCCAGCAAACCGGCGCCTATGTTGAGTAGCGTCGATTTACCGCAACCCGTAGGCCCGACAACCGACACAAATTCACCGGCCCGTATGCGCAAGGTGGTGTCGCTTACGGCCGTATAACGCTGGCCCGCATCGTCGCGCGAGCGAAAAGTGCAACTGATGTTGATCAGCTCCAGGGCGTAGGCGTCGTCGGGTTCTGGCATGGCGGGAGCTTACAGCAAGGTGCTTGCGCAGGGCCTCTTCACCAGCCGGGGCCGCGGGACTGGCTTTGCCAGACCGCAGGCGCAGCGCCCCCTCGGGGGGCAGCGCATTACACGGAGCCGAAGGCGAAGTGAAAAGCGTGGGGGCTCAAGCCTTAAATCGATCCTTGGCCTTGCGCGCAAATTCGTTGGTATAGGTCTTGGCAATGTTGATCTTGTCGGCCTTGATGCTCGGATCAAAGCTTGCCAGTGCCTTCAGGGCCGTACGAGCGCCGTCGTCAGGAATGATCCCGTCCAGCGAAATCGACTCGCGGACCTTGTTGAAGGACGCCAGGTAGAGGGCGCGGTCGCCCAGCAGGTAGCTTTCAGGCACGGTCTTGATGATGTCGCCGGGACCGGCGGTCTGCAGCCATTTAAGCCCGTGCACGATCGCATTGGCCAGCGCCTGGCATGTATTGGGGTTTTTCTCGATGAACTCCACTGGCGCGTACAGGCAGGCCGCGGGCATGGAGCCACCAAAAACTTCGGTGGTGCCCTTGAGGGTGCGCGTGTCGCTGATGATCTTTACCTCGCCCTTCTGCTCGAGCATGGTCATGACCGGGTCGGTGTTGCTCATGGCGTCGATCTGGCCCGAACGCATCGCGGTCAACGCGCCTGCCGCGGTGCCGACCCCGATAAAAC